>JAGHDR010000399.1 GCA_021159825.1 Deltaproteobacteria bacterium
CCGATAACGCCAGTAATTCTCCCGCATTCCATTGGGGCATGGTTTTTCCCCCATTCTTTTTAAAGAAGAAACTCCGAAACTGTATTTTCCCCCATCGAGCCTGAAAAATCAAGGTTTTGTGAAAACCACAGCCACCCGGCTAATCCCGGTAGCCGAGAAAAAATCAGGGCAATGGGTACACTGGGGCGGACTCTTCGGGGCTTCTCCCATAATGCCCATACGGGCCTCCGGCGCATCCTGCGCATTTGTTCAATGCGGGGGCCGTATACCCGCGCCTGTTCATTCCTTTAAGAACTAAAAAAAATTCACACTTCCCTAACATAATGCTAATATTCAGGTGTTATTTTTTACCTCTATACTCTTTCATATGCGAGATGAAATATGGCTAAAGAACAAATTCTTGTGGTAGACGACGAAGAAGACATACTGGAGTTGATCAAATTCAATCTGTCAAAAGAAGGTTATGGGGTGATTTGCGCTGTAACCGGGGAGAAGGCCGTTGAAATAGCCCGTGCTGAACTTCCTGATCTGATTGTGCTGGACCTTATGCTTCCCGGCATGGATAGCCTTGAGGTGGCAAAATTCCTTAAACACAACCCGGAAACACAAAACATCGCCATTGTAATGTTGACCGCCAAAGGTGAAGAATCAGACGTTGTGACAGGTTTGGAACTGGGCGCGGATGATTATGTCACAAAACCTTTCAGTTTGAAAATCCTGTTGGCGAGGGTAAAAGCGGTACTCCGCAGAAAAGCTGTGGAGGCCCCGGATCAGTCCGAAGTGGTGAAGATCCATGATCTGGTCATTCATCCGGGCCGACGCGAAGTCAAGGTGGATGGCAGCGTCGTCGATCTGACCTTTACCGAATTTGGTGTTTTAAGTTATCTGGTGCGAAGGCCGGGTTGGGTGTTCACTCGTTCTCAGATCGTGGATGCAGTTCGCGGGTCCGATTATTTCGTCACGGACCGTTCCGTGGATGTGCAGATCGTGGGTCTCAGGAAAAAGCTGGGATCCATGGGGAAGTATATCGAAACGGTTCGGAGCGTGGGATATCGATTCAAGGAGGCTTAGGCCATGGTGGTAAAAAGGCGATTGTTCTGGCAGATCTTTCTTCCCTACCTGCTCATAACCCTTATCGCGCTGGTGGCTCTCGCCTGGTATGCTTCAAGTGCCATAAGATACTTTTATATTGAGCACGTCACCGCAGATCTTGAAGCACGCGCCCACCTTTTTGAAGAGCAGATCAAAGAACACATCCAACCGCTGGATGTGAAAGTCCTGGACCTGATGGCAAAGAAAGCCGGTGGGCATTCCTCGACCCGCTTGACGGTCATACTTCCGACCGGCCGGGTCGTCGGTGATTCTGATAAAGATCCTGCGGCCATGGACAACCATGCAGATCGTCCCGAGTTCCTCGGCGCCCTTAAAGAAAATCGCGGTGTCTCCTTGAGACACAGCATTACGCTGAACAAAAACTTCATGTATGTGGCCGTACCGCTTAAGAAAGGGTCCGGTACCCTGGCCGTGGTCAGGGCGTCAATACCCATCAGCGCCATCGACAGTGCGCTTCATGTCATCCGGATCAAGGTTTTGCTCGCAAGTCTGATAATGGTACTCTTTTCCGCAGTTCTCAGCCTTCTGGTATCACGCCGCATTACCCGTCCGGTGGAAAAGATCAGAAAGTGGGCCGAGTCCGTTGCGGCCGGTAATTTTTTACCCAAACCATTCGTACGATCATCGGGAGAGATTGAGGGCCTTTACAAATCATTAAGCCGGATGGCAAATGACCTTCGGTCAAGGATAAAACAGATAAGCCGACAGCGCAATGAAATACAAGCCGTATTTTCGAGTATGATTGAAGGGGTCATTGCCATAGACATGGAGACCCGTATCCTGAATATGAACCAGGCGGCAGCAGAAATTTTTGGGTGCGATCCGACGGCCGCCAGGGGAAAAGGAATTCAGGAAGTGGTCCGAAACACCGCATTTTACAAGTTTGTGGAAGAGACGCTTCTGGCTGAAGACGCCATTGAAAAAGATATTCCCATTGACGGCGAGGGCCTCTTGAATGGACACGGTGCCCTGCTCCGCGGTGAAAACGGACAACAAATCGGGGCGCTCGTCGTACTCAATAACGTCACGCGTCTTCGCAAGCTGGAAAACATTCGGCGTGATTTCGTTTCCAATGTTTCCCATGAAATAAGAACCCCCATTACCGCCATCAAGGGGTTTGTGGAAACACTCCGAGATGGCGCCGTTAAAAACCCTCAAGATGCTGAGCGTTTTCTGAAGATCATCGAAAAGCATGTGGACCGCCTTGAGGCAATCATCGAGGATCTTCTGAATCTTTCCAAGATCGAACAGACATCTGACAAGGAGGGGCTTTTGCTTGTTGAAAGCCGGATGCGTGACGTCATTCAGAATGCCCTGCAAGTCTGTCATGTGGCAATTGCCGACAGGAAAATAAAAATCGAGATTTCCTGTGCCGATGCCATCGTCATAAAGATTGATCCCACTTTACTGGAACAGGCGCTCGTAAATCTTTTGGATAATGCCGTCAAGTACAGTGATGATGGCGGCGTTATCGATATAACGGTGACTGAAGGGATGGATTTTGTCATTATTGCGGTTCGAGACCATGGGTGTGGCATCAGCAGGGAACACCTGCCCCGTCTTTTTGAGCGGTTCTATCGCGTGGACAAAGCGAGGAGCCGGCAATTGGGAGGAACCGGCCTGGGATTGGCCATTGTTAAGCATATTGTACAGGCCCATGGCGGGCGCATCTCAGTTGAAAGCACCCCCGGAGCGGGAAGCACGTTTTCGATCCATCTGCCCGGGGACCCAAGCGAATAAGGAACGTGGACGAAATAACTTCCACAAATAGGCGCATAGATTTAGGTTAGATTTGTTCGATCTAAAATCACAAAAGTTGAAGGAATAGTAGGCTATTTTGATATTTTTGTGATTTTAGATCGAGCAAAAATGGCCTGAAGATATGATGCATAGGTGGGGAAGTTATTTTGGACACGTTCCTAAGGACAAGAAATCAGAACCCGTGGCCGTTCAAACGAGTTCAACGGTCTCAGGGTTTAAATCTATTCCCTTTAACCAGTCCTGAATGGCCCTGAAAAGCAGCTGGTAGTAAGCATCCATGCCGCCCAGCCCCCGTCTTCCAAAAAAGTAATTGATCTCCAGAAAAAGCGGTCCGGGGTCCTCTTTTGCAAGGGGGAATACAAAATCCACAGCGGCCAGGTTGATCCCGGTGCGTCTGACCAGAACCTGCGCCTGCACCTTTCCCTTTTCCTGAAGGGCAGGTTCCCAGTCATGGTCAATGCGGGCGCCTCTGCTGATGGTGGTAATGACCTGCCCCGGTCTAACAGGGCGTTTCCAGTAGGTTAGAATCTGTTTTCCCATAATGACCGCTCTTAAAACATTTCCGCCGGATGGCACAAAGTTTTGGGTTACAAAGCCGTTGTTTTCGCCACCCTCCCTCAGGGTCAAAATATCCAATGCCGCTTTCAGGGATTTCGGACCGGTTACCACAAAAACCCCTTCGGCCTCGTGGCTTCCATCGTCCTTGATCACAAAGGGAAATTCATGGGGTGGCTTCGGTACTTTCTTAAACAGGTCCACCCTTTTCCAGCGAAAGGTCCTGGGATGGGGAAGTTGAAATGCATGGAACAAACGACTTTGCCCCACCTTGCCGGGATATGCATGGCGCATTTCATAGTTGGGAAACGTGGGTGTCCCGGAATTCTGACACGCGTGAAACACCCCCTCGGCTCGCCCCTGGGGTAAAATGACCGCGTGAGCACCGCGAATCCGTCGGCGGTCCTCATCATCAAGAGGACGCGCCCCCAGAATAATCTGGTGGTCGGCTGTAAAACAGGGATGAAAGGAAAGGATCATGGTTGTTTGACTTTACTTGTATTCGTGACTATATTTGGTTATTATACGACATTTGCAAGGAGCAATACAATGCCTATTTATGAATTCAGATGCGCCGAATGCGGTGAAGTTTTTGAAAAGCTGTTTATGGGATCGGATGAAAAAGCAGATTTTTCCTGCCCCAAATGTTCGGCATATACGCTGGAAAAGGTTGCCAGCGCCACCAATTATGCTTTGGGCGTGGGACCTGGAGACAATCAACCCAAGACGACAAGAAAATCATCCGGTATCTTCAACGCCTGCTCTATTCCGGGGACAGCCTCCTTCGCCAAAGAGCTGCCGAGACCCTTGGGGGCGCCTGTGCCGTTGTTGGGGACCGGGATTCGGGGATCGTCTCCAAACTCCTGCAGGGGCTTTTCTATTCTCTCACGGATACGGCTGCCTTTCCTCTGGGCGCTTTTGAGGCCATCGGTGAAATCATTGCCCAACGACCCGATCTGTATGGCGGATATACGGCCCAACTCTACCAGTTCACGGGGGATGTGAACCGCAGGATTGATGCGTTGAAGGCCCTGGGCAGGATCTCAAAAACCCAAGGGCCTTTCATCCGCAAGCACACCCTGTACTTTTTTGCCTTTCTCGAGGATCAGGACCCTTCAGTTCGTGGATACACCGTGTGGCTCATGGGCAATTTGGGTGCTCACGAGGCCGGGAAAGACATTGAAAAACACCTGGGTGAGTCACATGAAATCGAGATCTATGAATCGGGCCATATCCGGAAAATGTCGGTGGGCGAAATTGCTGAAGAAGCCTTGAATAAACTATGATTGTTGCATATCTATTCTCTTCCCCTGAAGGCGACGTTTCCCTCGACCTTGAAGATCTGTCACGACCGTTCCTCATAACCCCTGAAAAAGCCCATCCTCATCTGACCCTTGGCGACTATTTTGATACCGTCAAAGCATGTATTTTGAAAAATCGGGGTGAACTGCTCAAATGTGCGCTGAAAAATAAATCCCATGAAAATTTCAATCTGGAAGATGTACGGAAAATCCAGATACGCAGCGAAAAGCACGGCATCTTATACCACCTGGCCAGCGTGGAAGTCATTACGACGGAAAAGCGTGTGAAATTCACACTGAGCACCGCCATTTCCAAAAAGGGCATTGAATATATCCTGCATGAGCATGATATCCTGAACCGGCTGAACCATAATTCCGGATTCTCATTTTTGCCCGAAATCTACGGTATCAGAAGAATGACCTGTCATACGGCGCAGGGGAAAACTGAAGAAATGGTCATGCTGGCAGCACAGTGGTTTGAAGATTACCATGAATGGCATATGTCCATAGACCCTTTAGACGGCCGACAGAAAATAAAAATATGGGATCTAAAAAGGGGTTCACGATATGCCTCAACCACGGAAGCATCCATTATCATTGAAAAATGCTCAAAAATTCTGACCCTTTATTACGATTTTGGGGATTTCAGTCATATTGATGCATGGCATCATGCCGCCGGGGATTTTATCGTCAATACCCAACGTGATGGGAAATTGAATGTGAGGCTGACCACGGTTCGGAAATACGAGCCACAGCCGGCAACGGAAGATGCCGGTCCCATGATTGCCATGATCTACTTTTTCCTGGATACAACGGTTAAGATGCGACTCGACCGGCTGGATGGGGTCGGGGAAACGGTCTGGCTGGACGATTTTGCCGTCACCGCCGCCGTAAAGGGGTTTTTTGAAGGGCTCCGTGCATACGAAGCAAAAGGAGATGGTGCTGAAGGGGTCCGGGCAGACGATCTTCTCACACTGATGCAGTCTTTTGATGCACCGGAGCTGAAATGGGTTTTCGAGCCCCTGCTGACCCATTACAGAACACAGTATTCAGATGAGGCAACCCTCATCATCATCCGGTTGAACAACCACATCAACTTTCTACGCCAGGCCCTTCAGGATTTTCATTGACCAGGTCTTCCACGGTGGTCTTTATGATTTTGGGGATCGAAACCAAAAGAGGCGCCCTTTCATCGACGGCATCATTTTCCACGTTCTTGAGAAGATCTTTTGACAATTGGAACAGCTCCTTTTGTACCCCATCCATATTAAAGATGGGGTATGCCTGGTCCTTTTTGAACCCGGTGCTGCCGCAAATCCGTGGCACCCCCTGAATCATGGTGGGAATACCGTAAACCCGGCAGGTGATGGGACGATAAGGGTACAAAATACAGGCATCGTCATCGCTGAGCAGGGGGCACCGGATTCTTGCTCTGGCCATGGAATAGGTACTCATTTGAGGATCATCCTTGAATTTCGACAAGGTTCTTTCAAGGGTTTCGAGTTCCTTTTCCGCCGAAAGGCCCCTTTCCAGGGCCGCCTTTTTTTCCTCTCCCCCAAGCTGATCGAAATCATGTTTCAAAAAAACAGCTTCGATCAAAAAAAGTCCAAAAACGGCATAACAACAATCCGCGCAGCCGGGTTTGCAGGAAATACAATCGGGGTGTTCCCCGGCAATGCGCGCGAAGGCATTGTCCGCTCGATTTACCAGCCTGTCATAAGGTTCAAATAAATATGAAAAGTCCATTGCTATCGATGCGGCTCCAGCGCTTTTGCAAACTCGGGGTGAGGGTCAAAACCTAAAGTAACCGCTTTGTCCAAATGTTCAATGGCCTTCTGGTAATCGCCCCTGTTGTAATAGGCAGTGGCGAGGTTATTCCGACCGAGAGCAAATTCGGGAGCGAGTTTCACCATTTTTTCTCCGGCTTCAATGGCTTTTTCAATCTCGTCATTTTGCAGGTAGGCGTTGGTTAAATTACTCCAGGCCTGAATAATTTCCGGATTCAGTTCAATGGCTTTTTTAAGAGCCGAAATGGCCTCTTCGGTTTTCAGCATTTGAAGATAGGCGAACCCGAGGTTGGCGTATCCCCGCGCATATCTCTCTTCTATCTGGATGGCTTTTTGATTGACATAAACGACCCTTTCCAAATCGTCTTTCTTGAAGTAAATATAGCCCAGATTCACATAGGCCTCAAACATTCGCCCGCTGTTTTCAATGGCATCATTAAAAGCGCCAATAGCCTCATCCAGCTTTCCCTGCTCCATGAGGGAAACCCCCTCATTATATTGGGTGCTGGCGCATTCCGTATCTTCATCCCGTATTTGTTTTTGCTGGAAAATAAACTCTTCCGAGCCCTGTGGCGTTTTCATGATTTTCCTCTAAGCTTGTTTAAGATCAGAAGAGAAAAAACTCTTCATAACATTAATGAATTCTTCTCCGCGATGGGCGGTGGACGGCTTTGACTTTTCAGATACCAACACATCCTTCTTCAAAAAGGGCAAGAAATCCGATACCCCCGGAACCACAATTCTGACCACGGGGAAGTTTAAAATCGGATGGGTATGGTTCAACACAATCAGATCCGTGCCCAAATGTCGACAGATCTTTTTGATTTCATCGATTTCCTGAAAAATATCTTTGCACTTCTTTTCTTTGAAGGGCGTTGTTGTTCCTTTTTCCAAAAAGGAAATATCTTTTAATGATATTCCACAACGCATGAGCATATAGTAATCATCAACCTTTTCTTTGTGAACCACGGCTTTATCGAAATCGGGCCTTGGTTTTTTAAGCGTGGTCCGACCCTGTATGCCTTCCGTAAAGCATCGGGTTAATCCTTCCGTCAGATTTAAAGATGCACCGGGAATGAGGACCTTATGTTCAAGTCGGTCCGGACTCAGATTGTGGTTAATGTACAACACGCCGATCACCGGCAATATACCGTCAAATGAAAGATCTTTGATGAGAACGGATATATTCTGTTTTTCATAAAATTTGATGAGTTGCTGAATGAAAGGATTTTTTACACTTTCCCGGTCGATCGTGGGAATTTCTTTCTCGGGCCGGATGACCCGTATTTGCACATACCTTTCAAATACCTCGCATGCGGCCTGAACCATGGCCTCTTCAATTGAATTGCCGGCGGCCATGCCGTTGGAACCGTGGATATAGTTGACGAAGTTGACGGGAACTTTGACATTTTTTTGTTTAACCAAGGAAAAACCATCCACCCAGTGCCTGCACATCTCGCTGTTTATTACGCTGCTGATGTTTCCCTTTGATAGATGCGTTTCATTGACCAGCAATTCTTCGATCCGCAGGGGGTTGTCCAGTTCATTCTGATGGGCGTTCACATATCCTCTCATCCATTCAAAATTGAGAAACCGCTTCGCGTCCCGGCTGTACAACGCCGGGATATTGAACCGGACCTGCTCTTCAAAGACAGGATAGAACATTCCCGCACTCAAACGCTCGGTCAATTCAGCGTAGGCACTGGCTTCCGAGAGGCGTGGCGTCACGCCTTTCCCTTCACAAACAATTTTGATTGAATCGATCCAGACCCGCCCCCAATAGAGGTCGTCCCCGGCCTGAAACGGTGCATATTCCGTTTCAAGACCCAGTTCACGAAGCCCTTTTTTGATTCTATGGACAGTATTGTTCGGGAAGTCGCATTTACCGCAGGCGTTTCTAATGTAATTCTGAAATTGCATTCCGGATCTTCAGGAAGAAAAAAGGCCACAAACCCGCTCGGACAGTGACCTCTCTGCTACCCACTTGAATTTTGTTTTCACTTTAAGGGTTAAAGGTTTTTAATGGTCTTCGGTTTGCCCTCTGCCTTTCATCCCGTACATGGTGCTGCTGCCGGTGGAATAGTAGATGAGCTTTTCTTCAGTGATCAGTGCAGTAGCCGCCTTTTTAATCATCCTGGCCTTGGCATCAGGGATCACTTTTTGAACCGCCTTCTGGATATCGTTGAAATAGAATTTGCTTTTTTTGCTCTTCTCCGCAAACGCCATTATTGCCTCTTTCATGTCTTCCATGGGACACTCCCTTGTTTTTGAAGCTTCCGCCCCGAAGACCTTTTTTATTAAAAAAACGGCCCCCGGCTCAGAAACTCAATTGAACTTTTGCTTAGTCGATACCGCCGGCGGCTCTGGAAACCGCCCAGGCCGCTTCCGTATATTTAAACTGGGTCGAAGTTCGGTAGGTATCATACTGCAAACGATAATCGTCAATAAGATGGTTGGTAAAAGGAATATCGCATTTTTCAAAGAACTTTTCCCATCCGATCCGCTCGGCCCAGTCGCCGATCCGTTCATATTTATTGGCGTCGGCGGCATAAGCGTCGACGATTTTCACCACGTGGTCGCATACTTCCGGAAATCTCGGGAAGTTATTGGGAAGTGCGGGAACAACGACCTTGGAAAATTTGGGCTGCGAAATACGGTTGGAAACTTTGCCTCCCGCCATGATGGTGACGCAGTCGCCTTCGCTGTCGGCAAGGGGCACGGCCAAGCACATCGTATAACAATTCCCGCAAAACATACAGCGTTCATTCTTGATTTTTACGGTCTTCTTGCCATCTTCCGTTTTAGCCGGAGAGATGGCACCGGTGGGACAGGCCGCAATAACCAGCGGAATTTCGCACAGAGAATCCATGACCTCATGGTCGATCAAAGGCGGTTTTCTGTGGTATCCCAAAAGAGCGATATCGGAGCAATGCACAGCACCGCACATGTTGAGACAGCATGCCATGGACACTCTGACCTGGGCCGGCAGCTTCATGCCCTGGAAATGGTCAAAAAGTCGATCCATCACGGATTTAACCATTGAAGATGCATCCGTTGCAGGCGTATGACAGTGGAGATACCCCTGGGTATGAATAATATTGGTAATGCCCGCGCCAGTGCCGCCAATGGGAAATTTGTAACTTCCGGTGACATGTTTGCGACTCTGAAGATCCTTCTTCAGGCTTTCCATCTTGTTCTGGCTGTCCACCATAAATTCAATGTTGTTCCGCGTGGTAAACCGCATGAATCCGTCGCAGTGTTTGTCCGCAATATCGCAAAGCTCCCGAATATTTTCAACGGACATGAAACGGCAACCACCGCACCTGATGGTGAAGACCTTATCGCCGGTTTCCGACACATGGACCAGAATGCCCGGCTCCAGGATATCGTGATATTTCCATTTCCCGTAATTGTTCTGAATGACGGGAGGAAAATACTGCCAGTAGTGCCTCGGACCAAGGTCCGTAAGCCTATTCTCCATGGGTTTATCCGGGTTGTACAATCCAAGTCTTTCTGTTGATAATGCCATTATCGCTTCCTCCTATCTCTGGTGTCTGGATCGGTAGTCGTCAATGCTGCGATCCCATCCGCCCGGTACGTCTTCCTCTTTCCAGAAGATATACGGGTTGCTCCTCGGCTCTTTAACCATTTGCGGCATGGGCGGCAGATCAAGGATCTCCAGAAGTTTGTTGACGCCCTGACGCTGGATCAGCTCACCCAATCGTTCGCGGTTCTTGCCTTCCTCAGGCCACCACTCCCAAACTTTTTCCACAATTTCTTTAATGTTTTCATAGGGGGGTTCGCATCTCATAAAGGGAATCGTCAACATGGACATCTGAGCACCATCCAGAATAGGCGCTTTAGCACCGAAAAGGATGCTGCAGCCGGTGTCCGTACCGGGTCTCAGTGCCCTTGGCATAACGTTGATGCAATGCATGCAACGGGTGCATTCCTTGTTGTCGATCATGAGCTTGCCGTCTTCCATCCGCATGCAACCGGTGGGACACAGGTTGATCACTTCCTTTTCAATATCAAATTTACCCCAGTCTTTTCCCGCATGGGCACCGGCGTTGGGCGCTATCTCACCGCCGATATAGGCTTGGACCGCTTCCTGGTCAATCCGGATATCATCCTTCCATGTGCCGATATAGCTCATATCGGACCTGGCGATGGAGGCAACGCATCCGTTGGGACATCCGTCAAATTTAAACTTAAACTTGTAAGGGAAGGCTGGACGATGCAGCTCATCCTGATAAAAGTGGGTTAACTCATAACACATATCCTGCGTATCAATACAGGCGTATTCACAACGCGCCTTTCCCACACAACAGGAGGGAGAGCGCAGGTTAGATCCGGAACCGCCAAGATCCTGCTGCATAACATGCCCTAATTCGTAAAAAACCGGCTCGAGCTGCTCTGTATTGGTTCCCAGAAAAATAATATCCCCGGTAGACCCATGCATGTTCAGCAAGCCGCTTCCACGGTATTCCCATAAATCGCAAAGGGTTCTGAGATAATCGGAATTATAGAACTTGCTCATGGGCTGGTTGACGCGCATGGTGTGAAAATGAGCAATGGAAGGGAATTTTTCAGGCAAGTCCGAATACCTGCCGATGACGCCGCCGCCGTAACCGAACACGCCCACGATGCCGCCATGCTTCCAGTGAGTTTCCTTTTCATTAAAGGAAACCTGGAGCTGTCCCAGCA
>JAGHDR010000100.1 GCA_021159825.1 Deltaproteobacteria bacterium
ATCCTCAATCCCAAAGTCCTCGAAATAGCTCACTATTCCTGTGGCTTTGAGCTTTCGGATCGAACGAATCTGACCTAAATCCGGGCGCGAATTCTAACAAGTTATTTTTTGCCAGACCCTAAAGCCGGAAAGTAGTTTACATTTTTACCATGCATGACACAAAATCGTGCGGTTGCAAAGCAAAACATGGCGGTACTTCCAAACGGGTGCAATACAAAAAAGTGACACAGCTTAAGCTGCCAACGGAAGGTCATCGATTGTTACGAGTGTGTCAATTCTTGAAGAAACAAAGGGAAAAACGGAGGCCAAATATGCATTTTCAGGTCGCCGCCGACATGGGCGGCTGAATCTTTGAGGCAATATTCGATGCAGGGCGAAATATTCACTCGTCGGCTTTTTGCGGCATCCACCCGGAACATTTTATTATCCGGATGGATACCGGTAGCGATGGGTTAAAACTTGAAATTTACGTCAAATTGAAAAACGTTTTCGGGTTCATCCGTCTTCCCGGCATCAAAATCGATCTTTTTGGAATAGTAATAATCCAAAGCCAGATAAACATGTTTTGCCAAACCAAACTTAAGCTCAAATTCGTGGCCTTTCGCATTGGTCTTGCCGCCGTAAAAATCGCTGTCCGGAAGAAAGTCCAGCACAGCATCTCTTTCCAGGTTTCTGTAGTTGTACTTGAACTCCCAATCCGCCGGTTTCTTGATGCTTCGCCCGAATTTCACACCGACCAGCCAGCCTGCATCGTTATCATCCGCATCGGAATTGATGTACTGGCCGAAAACAGCAAGTTTCTGGAAGTATCCACTGAATTTGATGCCCGCCTCTCCATCGAACGCGATGGATGAGTAGTTGCACAGCAAATCGCCGTCGGCATCCGTGGAGTTGCTGCCGGAGCTGTATTTGAACTGGTTTCCCTTGACCTCGCTGTTATAATACCAGGTCCCTGCCAGCTTGATCCAGATAGCATCGGTCGGATTTACTTTAATTCCGGGCTGCAACAAAAACATGGTAGCGGTTTCTTCTTCCGCTTTAAACTCCTGAAGCACATACAAAGAATGGTTTACGAAAAACCCGAACTGGTCGTTAATCTTGTATTTAAAGGGCGCCGTGACGCCTTGGGGCCGAATATCAGAGTCCCACACCAGGTCTTTGGGCTTATAAATGGGGTTTTTAAATTGACCGCCAATGATCTTCCATTGCTTAAATGGCTGATACTGCGCATAGGCGTAATCAATCCGTGCGTCCGGCGTTTCAAAATCGCCGGTAAAAGTCTGGTTGGTGGAACGGGGATCCTCGCTACCGGAACACAATCCGAAACCCACCCGCCACTTTTTATCTTTGGTCACATCCGCAATAGCGCCAAAGCGCCATCTATAGCGGCCTCTGTTCCGGTTGGTCTTGACACCATCGCTCTTTTCCTTATCCTGATACTGGTAACGAAGCCTGAAGTCCCCTTTAAAATGGATGCGATTAACCCATTCGGGTGCTTTTGCCCAGGTCTTTGATTCTTCTTTGACCGTCTTCTCTGCGGTCTCCTTGGCCACTTTTTCGGCCGTTTCCTTAACTGTGATATCTTGCCGTGCGCCTTCTTTCTGCATTTCCTTGAGGAGCAATTCGGCTTCCTGGTGGCTGAGGATTCCCTTTTCAACCAGCTTATTGACCAAAAAATCAACCTCCGCAGCATAAGATGGTGCAATGTTGACATTGAGAAACAATGCGACCGCTAAGCATAAAAAAAATGTTACATTTTTCATTTGGCGTCTTTTTCCTTTCATACAATATTTTAAAAAATGATGATAACTCCCTCCTCCAAAATCTTTAAATCCTGCAGTTTCACCTCCTCTCCAAAAACATTCATTCTCTTTAGATACGACCATTAAGGATCTGGTGCGTTAGCAACCGATTAGAAGGAAGTTAGATTTTTGTGAGTTTTAAAAATTAGTATAAAGAAGCCATTAAAATTAAACATTCATTTTTCTTTGGAGAGAATGAACGGATTTTTTGTGGTTTATTGAAAGTACTCAAGAGATGGTTGGGTAACCCAGAAGAGGAAATGCCCCTTCCGGGTCACCCAAAGAGAGTAATAAAGAAGATTTCTGGAAAATAAGCTGCCTTTGTTAGGCTTTGGTGAGAGGCATGTTAGGAGTGCGTAATACGTAATATGGGGCGGTTTGGCTGTGGAAATCCATTTGAGATTGACAAGCGCATCGTATCGTAGTATCTGCGTAGGGCTGTCATAGGTGTTTTTTTGTCAAACCTGTGGAGAGAAGTGGATTGTGGAAAGTAAAAAGCGCAGGACCGCCAGAGCAAAAGACATTTTTGAAATTCTGGACCCGCTTTATACGCGGGAAAAGACCGCTCTCAAATACCAAACGCCCTTTCAATTGCTCATCAGCACCATCCTTTCGGCCCAGTGTACCGACAAGCAGGTGAATGGCGTCACCAGGGTCCTGTTCCGGAAATACCTGTCCCCCGATGATTTTTTGTCCGTCCCCATCAGTGAACTGGAAATGGATATTCGGCCCACCGGGTTTTTTAGGAACAAGGCCAAGTCCATCAAGGGATGCTGCCAGGGGTTGGTGGAACGGTACGGTGGAGAAGTGCCGTCCAGCATGGCCGAGCTAATCAAGCTGCCGGGGGTAGGCAGAAAAACCGCCAACTGTGTTCTGGGTGCTGCTTTTGATGTACCGGGGGTCGTGGTGGATACCCATGTGAAAAGGCTTGCCGTTCGACTGGGCCTGACGGAAAACAAAAACCCCGACAAAATTGAAAAGGACCTGGGAATGCTTCTGCCCAAAGACCGTTGGCGCCGGTTTTCCGACATCCTGATTTACCACGGCCGTGCTGTTTGCAAGGCCGGAAAACCGGATCACGCGGGATGTGCCGTGTTCGATCTCTGCCCGTCCAGTGCCGTTTGATGGAAAACATAAGAGGACTGAATCGATGATGAAAAGGATTTTCATTTGCGCCTGCCTGGGTGTGTTTTTGCTTGCCGGCTGTGCGGAGACCCAATACCGGGAATCCAAAATTCGGGTTCAACATCGCAACTGGGACGATCAAGTGGTTGAAAAGGTGGCCAGACGGCAGGTGGAGCCCGATATGACAGGCGATATGGTGAGAACTGCCATCGGCCTGCCGGATAAGACGTCCCGCCAGGGGGATACTGAAGAATGG
>JAGHDR010000038.1 GCA_021159825.1 Deltaproteobacteria bacterium
ACGCAATTCGGGCCTGCCCCCCGGATTTCTGCCCGTAGAGAAAATCCACATAGGTCTTCACAAACAACCTTCGATGGCTCACCTCGAAAGTGTAATCCACCATGGTTTGAGCAATGAGCTTCCGGTTATGGGCCTGGATATCACGGTCGGACGTCCACTCCGTCGCTGTTTCAAAAATCCGTTCCAGACGTTCTCCAATGCTGACAAGAAGTTCGGCCGGATCCAGATCCAGATGTTCAAGATCAATAACAGCGGCTTGAGGGCTCCGCTCTCCCAGGGGCACCGGGCTTTTCAATCGCTGGTCCAGGGCGGGATAATCAGGCACCACGTTTCGCAGAAATTCGGGCGGTACCGCATAGAGAAACAGGGTTGAGGGAAGCCTGGCCTGGCCACAAAGATCCACCACCTGGCGCAGATTGTCGCCGACCGCCAGCATTTTTCGACTGGTCAGGGAGAGATTTCGGTCCACTTCATCGAACAAAAGGACCATGCCGGGAAAGCCGTATCCGCTGATGATCTGGCTCAAACTGCGCAGCATCTTAAATCCCGTGGCGGTTTCAATGGCCTCAAAGACACCCATGGGCCGTGTTGCGCTCTGGGGCACCGGCTCCCCCAGCAACCAGGGCTCCAGTGCGGACACACGGGCATCATCCCCCTGAAGGTAAGCGGCCATGAAGGCGGCGGCGGCTTTTCTAAAAGAGTGGCTTTCGGCGGAAACACGGGCCGCTGTTCGCTGAATCCACGTGAGCGCCCTTTCCTCCCCCATGACGGTTACTTTGTCATCGGCCAGATCCCTGAGGATATCGGTCAGACTGCGCGTGGGTTCAATGCCGTCTTCCAGAGGGGGGCTTGCCAGGTTTGCGGCAACCGCGCCGTATACTTTTACCGGATCGTCATAGGGACACTCCCGGGGAGAAAGGTTGACCAGGCTTGTGAGGAAACCGTAATGCCAGGCCAGGTCCCGAACACAATAGAGAAAATGGGTCTTACCACCGCCGTAATAACCCTGCACCAGTTTGAAGCTGGATCCACGGGGGTTGTGTTTCAGGCGGGCGATGTATTCCGTCTCGAGAATCCGCAGATAGGAGTTGTTTCCTACGTTCAAATGGGTAATTCCCTGTTCCGGTGGCTGTCCCGATTCCCCCACCCGTTGAATAATGTGGCGCGCCAGTTCCGGTTTCAGTGCATTGGCATTCATGGACGGTTCTCCTTCGGGGGGGTCGAAAACCATATACTCAGATAGTATTGTCCGCGATCCTCCCCCTCTTCTACAAAGAGCACATCCTTTTTATTTCGCGTGGCGGCGCCCGTTGCCGTTCCCAGGTTTAAACGTCTCCCGTTTCGTTCAAGCAGGCCGCTGCGCCTGAGTCCGGCCAGATCATAGGCCATACGGACACGGCCATAAGCACGATAATGGCCTGCCACCGGATCCTGCCGAAACTTCAGGTTCTGAAAAGAAAGCGCCACAAAAGCCAACAGGTTGACCAACGTGATCCGATCCCCCGGATGCCCTCCCCTTTTAAAAACTTCAAATTCGTAAGCCGCGTAAAGGGCGTCAAAGAAACCTTCATCGGACCAGCCGGTATCCAGGCGCTCAAGGTTTTTCTGGAGGGCGGCCATAATCTTCTCGGGTTTTGCGGGCAGTTCCTCAATGGCCAGCCGGGCATAATGGATGGTGGCCAGATTCCTCTCCAAGTTTATGGAGACCGTAAAGGGCGGCAGAGAAAAGGTCATGGGATCCGTGGTGATCATTTGACAGGAAACATTTTTCTGCGCAGCCATCTCTTTTATGTTGCGACCGAATTCAATCCGACGTTTTCCCGCACGCTGTTTTTGGTCCTCAATGGTCAACGAAAGAAGCGCATCAAGATCCACATCCAGGCCAAAGGCGTTTGGATCAAACGTCTCAAGCAGTTTGCAGGCGGCCGTCACTTTCTGCGGCGATTCCAAGGCGTTGGCGTCAGCCAGAATTTTGAGGGCTTTTTGCACTTTCAAAAGGGCTTTTACCTGTTGATCCACCATTCCCAAATGCTGTTTGGCCGTTCCCTCAGCCGATATTTCACTCATGATGTGATTCTCCGTATGCTTTTATTCCCTGGTTCCTCAAAACCCCACCCAAACCCGATGGCGGTCTTTTACCGCTGCATCGCGGACATTTTTTCTGCTGATCAAAAACGGATAGGCACGATGGACAGAGCAGATGCAGGGCATTATCACAGAAACCTAAGGAATGGGTATCCGTACCGCAGGCTTCACAGGCCATGGCGTCAAATTCCCTTGAAAGAAGGTTGTACACCAGGCTGATGCGTCTTTCACCTTTTCGTCTTTTGATCAACAACTCATGGCGTCTCACGGGGAGCCGGGCCAGCAGCAAAGCAAGGGGCCGAATGGTAAGCTTCACCCTGTATTTGTCATTTAAAGCCGCCAGTTTGGTAACTTTTTCTTCGATCAACCGCTGAATTTTTCCCTTTCGAATGGTCAGCTGCTCCCCCTTCAGGTTCCGCCGTTTAATCTCATCGCGCATCTCCCGCTTTAAATCATCAAAATAGGTCTTGATACATTGAATATCCCGGGCATGATGCCGCAGTACCGTGTTCTTGAAACCGGATAGATTTTCATTGATCCTCAGAAGGGTGCGATCGCAGGCGGTAATAAAGCGGGCGTTCAGATCTTCTTTTGAAATTTCGTAGGGTTCAAACGTCAAAGGCTCCCAGCTAGACCCCTGATCCAGGATGAGTTCCGGTAGAACAGGGCAGTCCACACCCTTTGCGGAAATACAGGTGTGGTAAATGGCCTCATGGCGTTCATCGGCATCCGCCGCCGCTTCAAAAGACCAGAGCCAGTAGTCGAGCGTGCCGGCATGGGTTCCTTTCTCCTTGAAAGCGGCATTGGTAAAACTGAAATAATCATCCACATCCTTGTGGTTTTTTTTTCGAGAGGCAACGTATGGCATGCACACGGCAGCGGTCCGTCCCATCTCAAGGGCCACGGGAATGGCTCGCTCCAGAAGTTCGGTGCCATAGCCGATGGGGACAATATCTGATTCACCTTTTAGAGCGCCGACCCTATTGTCGGAGATGCTCACCAGGGATTCGGAAAGCCCCAGTCGCGTCTGAATTTCACCCGGCAGCAGTGCCTGAAACTGATCTTGACCGGGGTCCCATTCAACAACCCCATCGGTTTCTTCAATCAGATTATAAGCAAATCGAAGTAAGTTACTCATTTTTCATGCCATTATATCTCGTAGTCATTTGCGAAAATTTCACCGTCCAGCTTTTTGACCTTGTCGTATTGTGTTCTGGCTGCAAGCAGTTCGTCTCCCAGAGTTTCAAAGGCATCGGCAATATCCCGGTCGTTTCGGCTTCGCCCGTAGATATCCAGGATGCGATCCTCAAATTCCATCTCGCTTTTTCTCTGGCCCAGGACCAGATCCACTTCCCCAATCACCAGTTCGAACAGATTGATGCGTTTGTCCAGCACCTCCAGGATATGGTGCTCGGCCGTGTTGTCGGCACACAGGTTGTACACATGCACGGGCCGGGTCTGTCCAATGCGATGGATGCGCCCGATGCGCTGTTCGATCTTCATGGGGTTCCAGGGCAAATCATAATTTACCATGGTGGAACAAAACTGCAGATTTCGTCCCTCTCCGCCGATTTCAGAGCAGAGCATGACATTACACCCATTCTGGAAGTTGAGAACCGCCTGATCTTTTTGAGACGCCGCCATATTTCCCTTAAACGTGCAGAACCCAACGCCTGCTTCCGAGAGACGCTGACCCAGGTCTTCCAGCGTGGCGATAAAGCGGGAAAAAACCAGCACTTTCTCCCTGCTGACCGACAGTAATTCCAACAGACGGGCGGTTTTGCCGGTGTTGGGGACGTAATCACACAATCGGGCCAGCTTGCCCATTTCCACTTTCAAGTCGGCTGGCACCTGAGCGTGCGATGACAGTTTTAACAGGGTCTTTCGGACCGCTCCGGGGCTGGAACCGGCTTCCTGCAACAGCAGGCCCAGAGAGAGGCGATTCATGTTGTTTTGAAATCCTTTTCGCACCAGATCCGTTAACCGGCTGTAGAGTTCCCGTTCCGCCGGTTCACCTTCCACCAACACCGTGACGGCATGACGTGGCGGCAGTTTGATGTCCGCCAGTGCCCGCGTGTTTCGGATCATGACCTCGCCCATACGTTCACGAAGTTCCTCCCGATTCCTGGGTTGAGTGGGATCCCCGCGCAGGACGAATTGTCGCTTGAAGGAAGCCCTGGTGCCCAGTTGACCCGGCTTTAGCAGGGTGATCAGGCTGAACAGGTCCATGAGGTTGTTTTCAACAGGCGTTGCGCTGAGCAACAGCAGAAACCGACTTTTCAGTTCGTTGATCAACTTCCAGCCGGCCGTTTTGCTGTTTTTCACATGGTGGGCCTCATCCACGATGACCAGGTCAAACCCGATGCGACGAAGCGATGGTCGGTGACGTTTGTTTCGCGCAAGTGCCAGAGATGCCACGATCAAGTCGTTGCTTTTCCAAAACTGTTCAGGATTTTCACGCAGTTGGGCTGAATCGGTTGAGACCGCTTTGATCTGAAACTTTACCGCCAGCTCCTCGCACCACTGGCCCAACAGGGCCGGCGGCGTCAGAATCAACGCCCGTTTCACCATACCCCTCATGAGATATTCCTTAAGCACCATACCCGCTTCAATGGTCTTACCCAAGCCCACTTCGTCGGCCAGCAACACCCGGCCCCTGTAGGACCGCATGGCCTTTCGTACGGTCTCCACCTGGTAGGCATATTGCTTAACACCTTTAAGGGTATTCAAACAGATGAGGTTTTCAAAATGATCCGCCTGGGAAAGCCGAGCCGCTTGTTGCGTCAGAAAATACTTTTTTATGGTGGACACATCTCCCCGGGAAAAGGACCGAAGAAAGCTGTCCGGATGGTCTATCAATGCCGCCATCCGGATTTCGGGTTTTCCGAATTTGGATGCTGCCGGAATTTTTTCTACCCCTCCGTTTTCCAAACGTCATTCCCCCAAAGCATTGTAATAGAGGTAAGGGAACTTCCAAAAAATAATCTACGCATCCTGCTTGCCCTTTTGCCCGTCTTCTACGTTGTGACAACAGGCACATAGCCCAACTATGCACCTGTCATCACGCCTTGAAGACGAACAAAAGTTCTGCACGATATGCG
>JAGHDR010000209.1 GCA_021159825.1 Deltaproteobacteria bacterium
GATATATATTTTTAACTTCTTTAATTACAATATGTTATCAATGATTTCTAGGGTCATCATATACGGAACGGGCTATAGGCGTTATTCCACGCTTTTGATTAATTATTTTATTTATACGTTGATACGGCACATGAATAGAATGAGATAACTGTCTTTGTGTTATACTCATAGGTTTGAGAAATTCCTCTAGTAATATTTCTCCAGGGTGAGTAGGTGTTCTATGGGTTGGAATTCGTACCATTTAAGCACCTCTTTATTGTGTTAATTCAATATTTCCAAGAATTCATCAATGATCGTCAGTTACTTCAACATCAAATGGTTCAGTTATTGAGAAATTTTTTAATCATGGAAGACACAATAACACGGAATGCGTGCTATTTCAAGGGGCAGTTTCCAATGCGCAACCATTGATTATCAGGAAGAATTACCTGTTTGCAATATCGAATATCTAGTGTAAATTCAATTCACACAGAACGGAGCTACTGTTCATGGGCGACACGCTACGTTCATTTCCATAAAATGAAGTCCCGCGCGGACCTGAAAGACGGCGATAAGATTGCAATGGATTTTATGATAGTTGAATTGGATATAAATCTGGATGAAATCAGAGATCGAAAATGTCCACATTTCCGGGATTTGAGGTCTTTCAAAGCATCCATCAGTGATTTCCGCTTTTCCACTTGAATGAAAATTTCTTTCCGGGTTGACTTCGAGGAAAAGCAGCTTACTATTCGACCATCATAATAAAGCGTCCGTTTTTTGTGTTGCGGGCCTGTTTCGTGCTAAAGGAAAGACCCATTTGTCAAAGTGGTACCTGAAGTCTGGAACGATGTGAAATTTTTGAAAGGAGGGTGTCATTATGGCGAATGGAGTTGTAAAATGGTTTAACAGCAGTAAAGGTTACGGATTCATTGAACAGGAAAGCGGTCCGGATGTATTTGTGCATCACACGGGGATCAATGGTTCAGGTTTCAAGGATCTTAACGAAGGCGATTCGGTTACCTTTGATATCGAGCAGGGTCAGAAAGGTCCTGCCGCGGTCAATGTAACGGTTGCGTAGTATCAAAACGCATCACTGATGTAATAAAGGCATGCCTTGCTGAAAAGCGGGGCATGCTTTTTTTTGTTGTGCGCCTGTGATATCCTGCCCCGTGAATTGATATTTCAGAAGGACATTGAGGTTGCTGGATTGGATAGCGCCAAAGCCGCCACAGGCCCCATTAATGCCGGAACGCTGGTCATGGTTGTTCTGGGTGTGACAGCAGTGGAAATGGCGTTGCGGACCATGTCCCGGCATGAAATGGCATCGCCCCTGTTGCTTCTGGGCGTAGGGCGTTTAATTGAAGGGGCATTGATCATAGGTGTCGCCCTGATGGGGAAACACGGCGTTTCGGTTGTGGGAATCTCAAAAGGGAGAGTGCTTTCAGGGTTTGGGCGAGGTCTTTTTTGGTCAGCGGGATTCGGGTTGCTCGTGGTTTTGGTTTTCGTGTCTCTTCTGAGTGTGGGAATCGATCCCTTACCGTTCATTAAAACCCCCTTGCCGTTAATGATCGGTGAATTCATCCTGTTCTTCCTCGTGGGCGGCCTCACCTCACCGGTAACGGAAGAACTGTTTTTCAGGGGTGTTGTTTATGGTTTTCTGCGGCGATGGGGAGCAGTTTCAGCGATTGTTTTCAGTTCACTCGCCTTTGTTCTGGCCCACCACATGGCGTTTACAGGACTTTTATTGATCCAGTTCACAGGAGGGATTGTTTTTGCCTTTGCCTACGAGATTGAAAAAAATCTCATGGTTCCCATCACCCTTCACGTGCTGGGAAACCTGGCTATTTTTACCATTTCCTATCTGAGCGGCTAATTACGGATCGTCCTGATAAAGCAGCCTCCGTCATCATCATCATTTTTTTCCACCGTGATTTGGACCGTATCCGTATCCGTCAGACCACCGTTGTCGGTCATTTCCAGTTGAAAGGTGAGTGTTTTTTTGTCATCGTCAACGCCGGGTGCTGAAAAGCTTGGCGTCACGGAAGTATCGTTATTCAGGTTGACTGTTTCTCCTTCGGTCTGGGTCCATTTAAACAGGGGGATGCCGTAATCCGGGTCAGAAGCGTTGGACCCGTTCAAGGTGACCGTATTGCCGGATTTTACAGTTTGATCGGTTCCCGCATCAGCGGTTGGTCCGGCGTTGGTGGTGTTACGACCGGTATGTCGCGCGTCATGGTGAAACGCGGGCCAAAGACCCGCGGCAAGGCGTGCGGAAGCGGTTTCAACGGCATAAAACTTCCCCTCTTCCGTGCCGATGTAGATATCTCCCCCGAATCCCATGGCCGGAGATGCGGAGACCATGCCTTCTGCCACGAAATCCCATTTCTCGGTACCGCTGCTGTTGAGGGCATGGAGTTTTTGATCATCTGAACCAAAATAAATTGTGCCATCTGATGCCACAATCGGTGAGGATCGAATCTTCTTGTCGTCCCCTGAGAAAACCCAAACCTCACTTCCGTCCTCCGGCTTAAAGGCATAGAGCTTTCCATTCTCCGACCCCACCAGGATGCTCCTATCCTCCCGGATTGCGGGTGAGGAGAGTACTTTACCCCCGGTTGCAGATTTCC
>JAGHDR010000387.1 GCA_021159825.1 Deltaproteobacteria bacterium
CTATGCACCTATCATCACGCCTTGAAGACGAACAAAAGTTCTGCACGATATGCGTATATTATTTTCTTCCAGTTCCCTAAGCCGAATACTTACGGTCATCGATGCCTATCCGGGGGGATGATTCAATTTTGATTTCTTTATTGGGGGTCATAGATTTCCAGGAGCCTTTTTTCCGTCTCCCCCTCGATTTTGGCTACAATTTCAACATAAGCGGCAATACTGGAATTTATAAGTTTGTGGCGTAAAAGTTCATCCACCTGGTAGATACCCGCTGAGTTGGCCAGGGTGATGATCAGTTTCACCGGTTTTTTCTCTCCCTTTTCAATATCCACCGAGTCTATGGCCTGGGCCGAAATGGAGTGAATATTTACCCGGCCTTTTTCAAAGGGGATGCGGGAACGGCCTTCGGTCATATCGAGGGCGTCAGCCACCTTGAGGACCCCTGCTTCAATGGTCAGACAGGTCTCCTTGGCATTGTGGGCCACAATGGCGTGTAACACTTCCGACGTGATGGTGGTGAGATCAGGCTCATCATAGATGCCCCTCAGCAGTTCCCGGGCCTTTGGATAGGCCAGAAAAAGGCTGTGCCGCTCATGATGGGCGCGATGCACGGCGATGCCGATGTCATGCAGACATGCGGCAAGTACCACAATAAGCTCCGCATCCTCCTGCTCCAGCCCATGGTTTTCCACCACACCGGGTTCAACGCCGCCCTGTACAAGCAACCGCAGCATCTTCAAGGCGGCATTGGCCACAATACGGATATGAATTTCTCCGTGATCACTGATGCCGCCCCGCTCCACGGCATTCACATTGGCGCATTTCCAGAGTTGCAGCAGCTCCGCATCTTCGTTGATATGCTGAACCAGCCGTTTGATTTTTCGATTTTTTTTGGCAAGAACAAATAATTTCATGGGTTCCTTTTCTTTTCAAATGTTACTTTTAACGGAGAGTATCCTGCAAATCAGGACTGCATCCGTCAATTATCATCTTTTTAACATCATTATCCGGTCAATGAAAATCCATTGCCGCGGAATTTTCAAGAAAAAAAAATTCTGAGGATTGCATTTATCTGTCTATTATAGGAAAATGGATCCGCCTTACGAAGGGAAAACCACCATATGCCATCAAAATCATCCGTAAAATTTTGCGGTCAGATTGTTTCGGACACACAACTGAAAGACATCATAGAGATAATCGAGACATTTCCCAAACTGACCCGCACTGAGCTGGCCCATACGGTCTGCGAACTGTTTGACTGGAAAAGACCCACCGGAAAGCTGAAAGGCGTTGAATGTCGCCAATTCCTTGAACGTCTGGATTTAAAAGGGGTGATCCGTCTTCCCTTGATCAGACAAATGGCGCCAAAGAAATCCAAACCAAAAATATCACGAACCCGTGAGGCCGATTCGCAGGCAACGATTTCAACAAAACTGCGGGAGCTATTCCCCCTGTTGCTGATCCGGGTGAAAACACAAGAACAGCGACAGCTTTGGTACCAGTATGTTGACCGGTACCATTACCTGGGATATCAGTTGCCCTTTGGCGCGCAGCTGCGATATTTTATTCAGTCCGGCGCAACCCATACCTTGCTGGGATGCTTTCAGTTTTCCAGTCCGGCGTGGATGATGATGCCGAGAGACCGCTGGATCTCCTGGAACCATGAGCAGCGCCAGCGCAACTTGCAAAAGATTGTCAATAACAGCCGGTTTCTCATATTTCCCTGGGTCAAAGTGAAGAATCTTGCCAGTTCAGCCCTGGCCCTGGCCATAAAGACCGTTCCCGATGACTGGGAGCGCAGCTACGGCTACCGGCCGGTTCTGATGGAAACATTGGTGGATGAAAAGCGTTTTAAAGGCACCTGCTACAAAGCCGCCAATTGGCGTTATGTGGGGAAAACCACCGGTCGTGGACGAATGGACAAAGAGAACAAGCGTCATGGCCTGGCCGTGAAAGCCATTTATCTGTATCCCCTTACAAACGATTTTCGTGATGAGCTGGTTCAATGAATTTGAAATTTGACATTTGACATTGGGTCAGGTATTTACACGTATGTTTTTCCGAATCTCAATTTTCAAATTTTTCTAATATGACCCGCTATCTCCCCCTCATACTGTTGGGAGTGCTTTTAAATGCCACGGCCCAGCTTTGTCTGAAGCAAGGAATGCGGCAGGTGGGCCATTTTGCATTTACCCTGGAAAACCTGGCGCCCATCGGCTTCAAAGTGGGCCTTAACCCGTTTGTATTTGCGGGACTTACGTGTTATGTGGTCAGTGTGGTGGTGTGGCTCCTGGCCCTTTCCAGGGTGGAAGTCAGTTATGCCTATCCTCTTTTGAGCGTGGGCTATATCGTTACCGCTTTTGCAGGACAGCATTTTTTCGGCGAGGCCCTTGGGCCCATGCGTTGGGCCGGAATAGTCGTCATCTGCATAGGCGTTTACCTCATTACCCGGAGTGCTTGATGAGAAAGGATTTTCTGCCCTTTTCACGACCGTCCATCACGGAGGAAGATATCTCAGCCGTGGGAGAAGTCCTCCGGTCAGGTTGGATTACAACCGGACCCAATACCGCCGCCTTTGAACGTGATTTCTGTGAATATGTGGGATGCCCCCATGGGGTGGCCTTAGGCTCCGCCACCGCCGGCATGCATCTGCTCCTGAAAGCCCTCGGGATCGGGCCGGGGGATGAAGTAATCACCCCGTCCATGACGTGGGTATCCACAGTGAACCTGATCGTTCTGGCGGGCGCCACACCCGTATTCGCCGACATTGACCGGGATACCCTCATGGTGACCCCCGAAACAATCGCCCCCTGTTTTTCACCCGGAACCAGGGCGGTTATTCCCGTGCATTTCGCAGGCGCTTCAGCAGATATCACCGCACTGCGCGAACAGGCCCTTCAAAATAGCGTCCCCCTGGTGGAAGATGCGGCCCATGCCCTGGGCACCCACCATCGCGGGCGTCACGTGGGGGCGGATGGAACATCCATTTTCTCCTTCCACCCCATCAAAAATATTACCACCGGCGAGGGCGGCATGTTCTGCACCGACGATCCTGAAATGGCGGAGCGGATCAGCCGCCTGAAGTTTCACGGGCTTGGCGTGGACGCTTACGACCGAAAGACCCAGGGCAGATCCCCACAGGCCCAGGTATTGGAACCGGGGTACAAATACAACATGACCGATATGGCGGCGGTGCTGGGATTGAGACAGCTTCATCGCTTGAACCAGTTCAACCGCAAAAGAAGACAACTGGCCGCCAGATACCGGGAATGGCTAACGGAGATTGATGAAATCCTGCCGCTCTCCATCCCCGAGGATACCACACAACACGCCTGGCACCTGTTTATTGTGCGCCTTGACACGGATCGGGCCGGTATGGACCGGGATGAATTCATGGCAAAATTGAAAGAGAGAAACATCGGAACCGGTCTCCATTTCCGTGCCGTACACCTCCAGAAATACTACCGGGAGACCCTGGGGATAAAACGGGGCACGCTTCCCCATACGGAATGGAATTCCGATCGAATCTGTTCTCTCCCCCTGTTCCCGGATATGACCTATGAAGATGTGGACGGGGTGGTGGAGGCTATTAAGGACGTTCTCAACCGTTAATTTGTAGGGGCAGGCCCCTGTGCCTGCCCATCAGAACCAGAAATCATTATGAAAAACAAACAATCAACCATATCCATCGTCATCCCCGTGTTCAATGAAGCGGCAAACCTGAGCGAACTCCTCGTTCGTTGTCTCAAGACCTGCAACCGCATGGACAGGGTTTTTGAAATCATCCTGGTGGACGACGGCAGTACCGACGGGTCCCGGGACATGATTGAGGCGGCTTCAAATCAATACCCCGGCGTCATCATCGGGATCCTGCTGAACCGGAATTACGGTCAGCATGCCGCCATCATGGCCGGATTTGCTCAAACAAAGGGAGGCATCATCGTTACTCTGGATGCCGACCTTCAGAACCCCCCCGAAGAAATCATCAAACTGGTTCAAAAGGCCGAAGAAGGGTTTGATGTGGTGGGAAGCGTCCGTGTTCCCAGACGGGATACCCTTTTCAGAAGGGTGGCATCCCGGATGGTCAATAAGGTGGTTCAGATGTCCACGGGCATCACCATGCATGATTACGGCTGCATGCTGAGGGCATATCGCCGCCATATTGTGTCGGCCATGATGCAGTGTTCCGAGCGAAGCACCTTCATTCCCGTTCTGGCCAACAGTTTTGCCAGGCATACCGCCGAGGTGGAGGTCCAGCATGCGGAGCGGTCCGCCGGGGACTCCAAATACAGCCTCTGGAAGCTCATCAACCTGCAGTTTGACCTGTTGACCAGTATGACCACATTCCCCCTTCGTCTGCTGAATGTCCTGGGAGGCATTATCTCCGCATTCGGTGTAGGATTCGGACTCTTTTTGTTGCTGATGAGATTGATTTATGGGGCCGAGTGGGCCGCGTCAGGGGTGTTTACCCTCTTTGCCATTCTCTTTATTTTTATCGGCGCACAATTTCTGGCCATGGGCCTTTTGGGGGAATATATCGGACGAATTTACAGCGATGTGCGGGCCCGTCCACGGTATTTTGTCGAGCGGATCGTAGGGGCCGGCCCCCGTGCCCACCCGGTCGATGTAGGGGCAGGCCCCCGTGCCTGCCCATCCGACGACAGACGACGGAAAATGTAGGGGCCGGCCCCCGTGCCTGCCCATTATAAAGGATTTATCCATGAAAACAATTGTTTTAGCCTATCACAATATCGGCTGCACCGGCATCAAAGCGCTGTTAAACAACGGCTTTGATATTACGGCCGTATTTACCCACAAGGATGATCCCAAGGAGAATATCTGGTTTGATTCCGTGGCTGAGCTGGCCGCACAAAACAACATTCCGGTGTACGCGCCGGAAGACATCAACCATCCTCTCTGGGTACAGAAGATTCGAGATCTCTCTCCGGAAATCATATTCTCCTTCTATTATCGGAACCTGGTGCAATCTCCCATTCTGGATATCCCGCCCCATGGATGCCTGAACCTTCACGGGAGTCTGCTGCCCCGTTATCGCGGACGGGTTCCCATCAACTGGGTGCTGGTGAATGGCGAAAAAGAGACCGGGGTGACCCTTCATTACATGACCACCCGGCCGGACGACGGCGATATGGTAAGCCGGAAGTCAATGGAGATATCAGAAGATGATACGGCCATTTCACTTCACAAAAAAGCAGCCGCGGCAGCCGGTGAAATGCTGAATGAGATCCTTCCCGCCCTGAAGGCCGGCGAAGCCCCAAGGGCGCCTCAGGATCACGGGAAAGCCTCCTATTACGGAGGACGCACCCCTGCTGACGGGGAGATTAACTGGGCCATGCCCGCCTCCGGTGTTAGGAACCTGGTACGGGCCGTAACACGCCCTTTTCCGGGAGCCTTCAGCCACATGGGAGATCGAAAATGCCTTTTCTGGACCGTCAGTGAGGTATCAGGGGAAGAAACAGCCAAACCGGGTACGGTGCTTTCAGTGAACCCCCTGGTCATCGCCTGTGAAACGGGGGCCATTCGCGTTGACGCAGCCCAGCAGACGGACGATGTGTTCATGGGGGGAGCACAGCTGGCATCCCATATGGGGCTTGTGGAGGGCATGCGATTTGGAAAACGGGCCAGCGACCGGATTCGGGCCGCTCAGAAAAAGCGGGTGCTGATCCTGGGCGTGGACGGTTTCATCGGGAACGCCCTGAGCGAACGCCTGCTGGAAAGCGGGCGGTATGAAGTACACGGCATGGACCTGCATTCCAAGTATGTCCAACGTCTTATGGGCACGCCCGGTTTTCATTTCGATGAAGGCGACATCTCCATCCATCGCGAGTGGATTGAATACCATATTCGAAAATGTGACATTGTTATCCCTCTGGTGGCCATTGCCACCCCCATTGAATATACCCGAAATCCCCTTCGCGTGTTTGAGCTCGATTTTGAAGAGAACCTGCGCGTGGTGCGGTACTGTGTCAAATATGACAAACGGGTCATTTTCCCCTCTACCTCCGAAGTCTACGGCATGTGCGACGACATGGATTTTGACGAGGATAACTCCAAGTTGATTCTGGGACCCATTCGCATGCAACGGTGGATCTATTCCTCTTGCAAACAGTTGCTGGACCGGGTGATCTGGGCCTACGGCCGACAGAAAGACCTGAAATTCACCCTTTTCAGACCTTTTAACTGGATCGGCCCCAGGCTGGACAGCCTCATGAGTGCCCGCATCGGCAGTTCCAGGGCCATTACCCAGCTGATTTTAAACCTGGTGGAAGGGACCCCCATACAACTGGTGGATTCCGGAGAGCAGAAAAGATGTTTTACCGACGTCTCCGACGGGGTGGAATGCCTGTTCCGAATTATCGAAAACCCCGGGCGCGTCTGCGACGGTCAGATCATCAACATTGGAAACCCCGACAACGAAGCCAGCATTCGAGCTCTGGCGGAACTTCTGGTGGAAAAATTCAACCAGCACCCGCTTAAAGAAAAGTTTCCGCCCTTTGCCGGTTTGCGGGAAGTGGAAAGCCGCGCCTATTACGGTGAGGGATACCAGGACATGGAACATCGAAAGCCCAGCATTCGGAATGCCAGGCGGTTGCTGAACTGGGAACCTTCAATAGCCCTTGAAGCCTCTGTTGAGGAAACCCTCGACTATTTTCTGCGGGAAGCCATCCGTTCCGGTGATTTTGATACGGTGCCGGATGACGAAAACAACCATCAGGACGTGTAGGCTTCATGATCGGTTGAATTCAATGGACATCGGCCTGCGTATTGACGTGGATACCTTGAGGGGAACCCGCTATGGGGTTCCCGCCCTGACCGAACTTCTGGGAAAATACGACATTCGGGCTTCGTTCTTTTTTTCCGTAGGACCGGACAACATGGGCCGTCACCTCTGGCGATTATTGCGTCCACGCTTCCTGTGGAAAAA
>JAGHDR010000126.1 GCA_021159825.1 Deltaproteobacteria bacterium
GCCTTTTTGAGTCGCCCAGCGGAAAATTTGAATTTGTCAGTCAGAAACTGCAGCAGGCTGTTTCGGGAAGGGCTGCCCTTGATCAGATGGGTATTCGGGTTGCCGGCGTTGAAGCCCTCATGGGACATTATGAGGCACCGAAACTGGGGGTGGATCGTTCCAAATATCCCCTGTTCATGGTCCCCTACGAGATGATCAATCTTACCAGCGGATGGATCCCCACGCCCCCCTTTCTCTACAAGACCATTTTTGCCACTCAGCTTTTGAAAAATGAATCTTTCGCTGCCGTAAATCCCGCAACAGCTGCCAAATACAAGCTGCACCAGGGAGACCGGGCAGTTGTCAAGTCACCTTTGGGGCAGCTTCAGGTGCGGATAGACCTGTTTGAGGGTGCCATGCCGGAGGTGGTTTACATGCCGCTTGGCTTTGGTCACACGGCCTACGATGAATACCAAAAGGGTAAAGGTGTTAACCCGAACCATATCGTCAAGGCCTTAAACGATCCGGTCAGCGGATATCCGCTCTGGTGGAATACGCCGGTTAAGTTAATCAAGGCTTAGGTGAGGTAGCTCATGAAAAAAGAAAATGACCCCGGGAAACCTGACGCCGGTCATGAAACCGCGCATCAGTCCCGTCAAAAATATGGCATGGTCATCGATCTTGACAAATGTACCGGGTGTGGTACGTGTATGGTTGCCTGCGCAGCGGAAAACAATGTTGCGGTAAGGGCCGACCAGACCGACAAAGAGCGGACCATTACCTGGATGAATCTCTATAAAATCACCAATGGAAAAAAATTCCCCCATACGGAGGTGAGTTATTTTCCCCGGCCCTGCATGCACTGCGACCATCACCCGCCCTGTGTTTCCGTGTGTGTGGCCTCTGCAACGAAATTGGATTTCAATACCGGTATTGTCAGCCAGATTTATACCCGGTGTATTGGCTGTCGGTATTGCCAGGCGGCGTGCCCCTACGGTGCGCGGTATTTTAACTGGTGGGATGTATTTCCGCAGGATAAGGGCATGGACCGCTATCTGTCTCCGGATGTTTCTCCCAGAATGAGGGGTGTTGTGGAAAAGTGTACCTTCTGCCATCATCGGCTGATGCGGGCCAAGAGTCAGGCCTACGCAGAAGACCGCAGGGAGCTGGAAGAGAGAGAATATGTAACGGCCTGCACGGAAGCCTGCCCGGTTGAAGCCATCACCTTTGGGGATCTTAACAATCCGAAACACCGCGTATCGCAATTAATCAAGCACCCCTATGCTTTCAGGCTTCTTGAACGGTTGGGGACGGAACCCAAGGTGTACTACCTTTCCAGCAGGGACTGGGTGCGCAAGCTGGCTGACAATTTCCTGCCCGGCGAATATGAACCCGTCGTCAACAGGACGTGGGCGGCAGATGAATGGTCCACCAAGCCGGGTCGCGATGAGTTCTAAGAATGTAAGGATCAACAAATTGATATGCTGTCAAATGTCAGGAGGATGAGTAATGGATTCCCCATTGTTGCCGTATGGCGTTAAGAGATGTACCCCGGGGGCTTTCTTTCTATGGACCCTGCCTTGGCTGGCGCTGCTGGCATGGGGTGGCCTTGCAGCCGTCCTGTGTCTTTGGAAGGGTTTAAACCAGACCCATATGAGCAATGTTTTTGCTTTTGCCCTGTGGATCGTTTTTGATTTGGCGATAATTGGTTTGGGCGCCGGTGCGTTTTTTACCGGATTTCTGACCTACATTGTCGGGCGTAAGGAACTGAAAAGCATCATCAATACGGCTGTTGTTATTGGGTTTATCTGTTATTCCGGTGCCATAGCCATGCTGGGTATCGATATCGGTCAGCCCATCAGGGGCTGGTTTATTTTTTGGCACGCCAACATTCACTCCATGCTGGTGGAGGTGTCATTCTGCATTACCTGTTATCTGATCGTTTTGACTATTGAATTTGTTCCACTTATTCTTGAAAACAGACAAATCAGAAAAGTCAGGGAATTGAGGCTGGTGGGCCATAACCTCCACGAAATCATGGCGGTTTTTGCGGCAACCGGTACGTTTCTATCGTTTTTCCACCAGGGGTCCCTGGGTGGGATGTTCGGCGTCATGTATGCAAGGCCCTTTGCGGCCCGGGAAGGTTTTTATATCTGGCCATGGACTTTTTTCCTCTTTGTACTCTCCGCCATCGCCTGTGGTCCCTGCTTTACCATCCTTTGCACCAAGTTGACCGAGTTTCTTTCGCGAAAAAAGCTGGTTCCGGACGATGCAATTCAATTTCTGGCTAAAATGTCGGGCTGGCTTCTGGCATTGTATATGGTTCTGAAGACCTTCGATTACCTGGGCTGGATATATGGGATCGTTCCCCGAGCTGGTTTGACCTTTATGGATTTTTTCAACGAAGGCCCCTATGGTGTTTGGATAATTGTGGCGGAAATGGTGTTTTGCGGATTCCTTCCTGCCATTATTCTGCTGACGCCGGCCGGTAGGAAAAGTCAGGGGTGGCTTATTTTTGCCAGTCTGTTAAATTGTGCCGGGATTGTGTTGAACCGATTCCTTTTTATTATTGTTACCCCGGCGATTCCGGTAATGCCCTTTGACCGGTTCCGGAGTTATCTTCCCACCTGGCAGGAATGGGGTATTGGAATGGCGGTGGTCGGCTATGGATTTCTTGTATTTTCATTGGCTTATCGGTATTTACCCATGTTCCCGAAAGAGACTGAATTGAACCCGCTGCCGGTTGAATAGCTGTTAGGCATTAGGTAAGGAGAACACCATGACACCATTTTCCTTTGAATGGCAATGGAACATTGAGTATGTGATTTTTTTCGGGTTGCTGTACATTGCGCTGGGACTTATCGGCGGGGGGATTACCTTTGTGGCCATTAAAACGGCATTGCAGGTATTCGGATTTATGCGTGAGAGGGATTTTCACGATTAACCATTTCTGATTTTTTGCTTATCCACGAGGGCTCCCGGGTGAGTCCTTGTGGCGCATCCCGCCCTGTGCAACGCCATCATCCTCTACTATGTAAATATCTTCTTTCCGTTCTACTTCCAGATAACCGTGTCCTGCCGCCAGAATTTATTGTCCTTGGAGGGGTAATCAAGGTTGTAATGAAGACCGCGACTCTCTTTTCTAAGGGAGGCGCAGGTGATAATGAGTTCCGCAACAAGGGCAAGATTTCGGAGCTCAAGAAGGTCCTGACTGACCAGAAAGTCCCAATAGTATTCCTTGATTTCCTCCTGAATGTTTTCTACTCGGCTTTTTGCCCGGGCCAGCCGCTTGTTGGTCCTTACAATGCCCACATAGTTCCACATAAAACGCCGAATTTCATTCCAGTTGTGAGATACAACCACCAACTCTTCGCTGTCCGTTGCACTGCCGGGGTCCCATTCCGGTGCCCGGGGAAAAGCTTCCTGTTTCCCGGCAGTCAGTTCCTGGGCCGCTTTAATGGCGGTACGCCTGGCAAAGACAAGCGCCTCCAACAGTGAATTGCTGGCCAGGCGGTTTGCGCCGTGCAATCCTGTGCAGGCCACTTCACCGATGGCAAAAAGGTTTTTGAGATTAGTGCGACCATGTTCATCAGTCAAGAGACCACCGCACATATAATGGGCGGCAGGGACCACGGGAATGGGTTCCCTGGTGATGTCGATGTGAAAGGAGAGGCAGGTTTCATAGATGTGGGGAAAGCGCTGGGTGATAA
>JAGHDR010000390.1 GCA_021159825.1 Deltaproteobacteria bacterium
AATTAGGATGGAATATAACAAATATGGAGAGGTTTTATAAAGTCTTTTCTTGAAAATTTTTTCGCATAAGTCTAAATATTGTGGGGTTTCGACATAACTTGCTGAATTTACAGAATCTATCAAACTGATTCCAACCAACACCCTGATCAAAAACCACTGTATAGGAATGAAGGATATTACTCAAACAACATCAATTGTCGACAACTATTTAAAAGGTATTAAGCGCAAACTAAAACAAATTGAAAGTTTTCGAGATAAGGGCCTCGGCACTAAGGGCCTCAGGATCCTCCGTTAAATAAACCCGATTGCATCAAATTTACAGGATTCTATACATGCGCCGCACTTTATGCATTTTTCCGGGTCAATCTTGTGTGGCTTCTTTTTTTCACCACTAATTGCCCCCACCGGGCAAACCCTCTTGCATCTTCCACACCCAGTGCAGTTTTCTTCATTTATAATGTATGTTATAAGGGCCTTACAAATTCCTGCAGGGCATCTTTTATCATTGATATGAGCCTCATATTCATCTCTGAAATACCTGATTGTGCTAAGAACAGGATTTGGGGCGGTTTGCCCTAAACCACACAGGGCAGAATCCTTTACCATCTCTGCAAGTTCTACCAAGGTATCAATATCAGAAGGCTCACCCCTTCCTTCCGTTATCTTTGTAAGGAGCTCCAGCATCCTTTTCGTTCCTTCCCTTCCTGGAGTGCATTTCCCGCATGATTCCTCCTGGCAAAATCCCATAAAAAATTTTGCTATGTCCACCATGCAGTTATCCTCATCCATTACAACCATACCGCCGGAACCCATAATAGCTCCCGTCCCGGCGATAACCTCGTAATCCGTAACGGTATCAAGTAACTCTGAAGGAAGGCATCCCCCTGATGGACCGCCTAATTGTACTCCCTTAAAACGCTTGGCCTTCGGTATCCCACCTCCAATTCGATAGATAATATCCTTTAATGGCATTCCCATAGGAACCTCTACCAGGCCGCTATTATTTACTTTTCCAGAAAGGGCAAAAACTTTGGTTCCTTTACTCGACTCCGTGCCAACACCAGCATACCATCCCCCCCCATTTAAAGTAATCTGTGCAACGTTTGCAAGGGTTTCAACATTATTCAAAACAGTTGGCTTTTTCCATAGGCCTTCCTGTGCTGGAAAAGGGGGCCGTGGCCTGGGCATTCCTCTTTTTCCTTCAATCGAAGTCATCAGAGCAGTCTCTTCTCCACACACGAATGCTCCTGCTCCCTGATAAATCTCCAAATCAAAATCAAATCCGCTTTCAAGAATATCAGTGCCTAAAAAGCCATATTGTCTGGCCTGCCCTATTGCTATGTTAAGTCTTTTTATTGCAAGGGGATACTCAGCCCTGCAGTAGATATACCCGCGATGGGCATGGATTGCCTTAGCCGCAATGATCATACCCTCTAATACTGCATGTGGGTCTGCCTCAAGAACACTTCTGTCCATAAAGGCGCCAGGATCACCTTCATCTGCATTACAGAGGATATACTTAACATCACCCTTAGCCTTACTAGCAAACTCCCACTTTAAACCGGTAGGAAACCCTGCCCCTCCCCTCCCTCTAAGGCCGGAGACTTTCATTTCGTTTATAATATCCTCTGATGTCATATCAAAAAGAGCCTTTGCAGCCCCTTGATAGGCGTCCCGGGCAATGGCATCATCTATATTTTCAGGGTCTATAAGAGTCAGGTTCCTTAAAGTTACCAACCTTTGATTAGAAAAATACGGTATGTCCATCATTCTGGGTATAGGTTTGCCATTGTCAATATCCCTGTAAAAAAGCCGTTCCACCGGCTTCCCATCAATAAGGTGCTGGGATACTATATCATGCACGTCATCCGGGGTAAGATGTACATAATATACGCCCTCCGGATAGACAACCATTACCGGCGCCAAGGTTGCAAATGCATCGCTTCCGGTCTCTATAACCTTACATCTATCTGAAAGTCCTCTCGTTTCCACCTCTTTCTTAAGGGCATCTCTCACTAGTCCACTTTTGCTTGCATAACATGCGGCGCCTCCACATATCATCAAATGTTTTTCGCCATCAACTCTTATGGGCGCCTTACCCAAGCGAATATCAACAATGTCTTTCCCTTTAGACCGTATTTCATTCAATTGATTTCTGTTTATTTTCCCCATCGCGTTACCCCTATTTATAACTCTCAAGGATCTCCATTATATTTTTCTTCCCAACCTGTGCATAGGTATCATCATCTACTACCATAGCAGGGGCCATTCCGCATGCTCCCAGACAACGGACCGAATCTAAGGAAAATCTAAAATCCGTAGTGGTTGACCCTACTTCAACTTTAAATGCATCCTTTATATAATCTAAATTGGCGTTTCCTCCTCTTACATAGCATGCTGTTCCCAAGCATACCTTTATGGTATGCCTACCTTTTGGCACCATAGTAAAAAAGGAATAAAAGCTGACCACCCCATAAACAGCACTGCCGGGAATATTCAAACCCTTCGAAATTTTTTTTTGCACTTCCATCGGAAGATATCCGCATACATTCTGGCACTCCTCCAGCACAGGTATGAGGGAGCCCGGTTTATCCTTGTATTTATCTATTATCTTATCCATCTTTTCCCACATCTCAGGGATAATTTCTTTTTTAGTGCCTGAATTCACATGTGACATTCTGCTTCTCCTTAAGATCTATACAGTCTCAATCTTTATTGCGCAGACCTTAAATTCCGGTATTTTAGCAATCGGGTCAAGCGCGGCATTCGTCAATTTATTGGCGGCGGCCTTTGCAAAATGAAATGGTATAAAAATTGTGCCCCTTACCGCCTTTTCAGATATATTTGCTCGGGCCTCAATCTCCCCTCTCCTGGATTTTACCCTTAACATGCCCCCTTGCTTTACATTATAGTCGAGGGCATCCTGTGAAGACATCTCAACAAAACATTCCGGCGCCATCTCATTAAGGCCTTCGGATTGCATGCTCATTGTACCCGTATGGAAGTGATACAGGACACGCCCTGTAGTTAAATAAAGGGGGTATTCCTCATTCGGCAATTCTGCCGGCGGGATGTATTCTATTGCATGGAATAAGCCTTTCCCCCTTGTGAACTTGTCGACATGGAGTATGGGCGTTCCCATATGATCCTCGGTAGGACAAGGCCAGTAAAGTCCCTGTTTTTCTAATCTGCTGTAGGATATCCCCCCATAAGAGGGCGTCACGCTATTCATTTCCTCTGCTATAGCCTCTGGACCATCATATGCCATTGGATATCCCATCCTGGAAGACAGATCACAAATAATCTCCCAGTCCTGCCTTGCCTGGCCCAGAGGTTCAAAGGCCTTCCGAACCCGTTGAACTCTTCTTTCAGTATTTGTAAATGTTCCATCTTTCTCCGCAAAAGAGGCTGAAGGAAGTACCACATCTGCCGGCATTGCCGTCTGACTCATAAAGATGTCCTGAACAACCAGGAAGTCGAGTTTTTTCAGGGATTCCTCTGCATGGTTAAGGTCAGGGTCTGATACGAGGGGATTTTCACCTATAACGTACAACCCTTTAAGCTTGCCCTGTCCAGCCATTTCCACGGTTTCCGTTACTGTCAGTCCAGGGATTTCAGGGAGATCTTTCACGCCCCAGGCCTTTTCCATTTTTCCCCTTGCCTCTGAATTAGTCACCTGCTGGTACCCACTGTAGACATTTGGAAGGGCGCCGAGATCGCAGGCGCCTTGGACATTATTTTGGCCCCTTAAGGGGTTTACACCTCCCCCGGGGACACCTACATTTCCGCAAAGCATGGACAGGTTTGCCATTGACTTTACATTATCCGTGCCTGTCCTGTGCTGGGTTATCCCCATGGCAAAAAATATGGCGGCAGGCCTTGCGTTGCCATACAGTCTTGCCGCCGTGATAATATCTTCCGCCGGGATATCTGTAATGGTAGATACATATTCAGGGTTATATTTTTCAACCATCTCTTTCAGGGCATCAAATTCTTCCGTCCTGCTCTCAATATATTCCTTGTCATAAAGTCCTTCTTTTATGATTACATGCATCATACCATTGGCCCACGCCACATCTGTTCCAAGGGTCTGTCTCAGCCAGATGGCAGCAAAGCGGGTTAATTCAATACGTCTGGGATCAACAACTATGAGTTTGGCCCTTCCTGATTCAACAGCTCTTTTGATATATGATGATATAACAGGGTGAGCTTCCGTGGTGTTGGAACCGGTTACGAGAAGAACCTCTGATTTATCAATATCGGCTATTGGGTTTGTCATGGCGCCTGAGCCAAAAGCAGCTGCAAGGCCTGCCACTGTTGATGCATGGCAAAGCCTGGCGCAATGATCAACATTGTTTGTGCCAAGAACAGCCCTGGTGAACTTCTGAACAAGATAATTTTCTTCATTGGTTGTTTTCGCTGATGAGAATACTGAAATACTGTCAGGTCCATTCTGCGATTTTATCTCTCCCAATCTTTTGGCTACAAGAGAGAGGGCCTCGTTCCAGGAGGCCTCCCTGAATTCACCGTTTTCCTTTATGAGAGGCGTGGTAAGCCGCTTAGAATCATTTACAAAGTCATATCCGAAACGCCCCTTTACACAAAGACTTCCGTAGTTAGGCGGAACATCCTCTGTCCCCGTTACCCTGACAATTTTTTTGTCCTTTATGTGAAGATCTAACTGGCAGCCTACTCCGCAGTACGGGCAAGTAGTCTTAACGATCTTTTCCTCCCAGTTTCTGGCCTGAAATCGACGGGATTTTTCTATCAAGGCGCCGACCGGGCAAACCTGAACACATTCGCCGCAAAAGACACAATCTGATTCATTTAGGGGAAGATCACCAACGGCAACAATCTTTGATTCAGAGCCCCTGTAACCATATGAGATAGCCCTGTTTACCTGAACCTCATTACATGCCTGGACGCAACGACCGCACATAATACACCGGGAAAAATCTCTTATGATCATGGCATTGTTTGTTTCCGCGGGATATTTGGAAGGGGTTTCCGTGAATCGGAAAGTCTCCACCTGATACTTGTATGCAAAATCCTGAAGGCGGCAATCGCCATTTGCCTCGCATGTAAGGCAGTTATGATGCCCGGATGCAAGGAGAAGCTCTATGTTAATTTTTCTTGACTTAACGACCCTTTCAGATTCCGTTTCAACCACCATATTTTGTGAAGCAGGCGTGGCACAGGCAGGCAGGAGGTTTCTCGCCCCTTTAACCTCGACTACACACATCCTGCAGGCGCCTGTAGGTGTATAGCCTTTCAAATAACAGAGAGTGGGGATATCAATATTATTTTTCTCCGCTACCTGGAGTATAGTCTCATCAGGCACAAATGAATATTTACTTTCGTTTATGGTAATTACATTTTCACTGGCCACAATTTCCCCCCTTTATCTTGGGTAGTCCCTACAAAATAATTAGTCTCTACAAAACAATAAGGCAGTGGTTTAATCCTCAGGGAACTGGAGGAAAATAATATACGCATATCGTGCAGAACTTTTGTTCGTCTTCAAGGCGTGATGGCAGGTGCATAGTGAGCTATGTGCCTGTTATCACAACGTAGAAGCCGGGCAAAAGGGCAAACAGGATGCATAGATTATTTTTTGGAAGTTCCCTTAATAAAAAAGATTTTTACCAAGAGTTAAGATTGCTACTGATTATAACGGATTTGGAGGAAACCATAACCCTTGTTATTTCAAAATGTTATATTCTCATTGAAGTTGCCAAAAACACGAATATAAGCCCAAGTTAGGTGACATATTATTCGGTTATGTTCTTCACATAAAACTGTAACCTATTGAAACCATTGAAATGCATGTCTCCCCAAAAAGCGTTATAATCAGGATTGCTATAAACCAAAAGCAATATATTCTGTGTGAACATGGTTAAAATTTTATTCATAAGGATCGCAACCACGCAAAACACAACAGATACTGGAGTGTACCC
>JAGHDR010000293.1 GCA_021159825.1 Deltaproteobacteria bacterium
ACAATCCAAACAAGAAAGACAAATCTTCTCAAAACATGATTTCCCATCCATAATAGCTTTCACAACCAAAAACTAAGAAAGCGGACCAAACGGTCCGCTCCCCCTGTGCAGACAAAATTGTAGGGTGCCTGATCACATAAACCCGTCTCCAGAAGCTTAATGCATCATGAAACACCAAAAACCGCGTCCGCAATCCAAAGTAAGCCAACCCCACCATACGACGAGGTCAACAACCTTAAAAAGGGGGAATCAGGATTCACCGAACTCTCGGGCCTCATATGGAGCGGGCAACGGGGTTCGAACCCGCGACCCCAAGCTTGGGAAGCTTGTACTCTACCAACTGAGCTATGCCCGCACGATATTCCTGATCCTGAGGATGTATTAAAACAACAAGAATACACCTGTGAACGAACAAGGATAGTGCAATCGAATCCGGTAGTCAAGCTATAATTTTCCTTCCTTTAAAAATCTTGACATTTTGAAGGGACATGCATATTATTTTTGTCCATAAACTACCGGGTTCAAGCCCGTATAATGACAATCTAAAAGCAGGAGAGCATAGAAACCTTGGAAGACGACCCCGAAAAAGGATTTTTAGGCCACATTAAATCTTTTTTCAAGAGAAAAAACCACCTAGACAACAGCAGTGATCTTACCGAAGAAATCCATGACCTGATGGATGAGGGGCAGGCCAAGGGTCTTATCAGTGATGAAGAGTCTCACATGGTCTACGGAGTACTGGACCTGAAAGAAACAAAGGCCCACGCCATCATGGTTCCACGCACAGAGATTTCATCCGCCCCCGTAGACTGCACACTGGGGGAAGTGATCGATCTGGTCAACGCGTGCGGGCATACCCGAATCCCCATCCATAAAGACGACATCGACCATGTGGTGGGGGTTCTCCATGCCAAAGACCTCTTAAGGCTTCTGGGCAGGGAACCCAATTCAAAAATTCCGTTTGATATCTTCAGAAAACCATTCTTCGTTCCCGAAAATCGCAAGATCAGCGAATTACTGAAAGACCTTCAGGAAAAAAGAAACCATTTGGTTGTGGTCACCGATGAATACGGCGGCACCGCCGGTATCATTACAACCGAGGATATTCTGGAGGAAATCGTGGGCGAAATCATGGACGAACACGACCATGAAGAACCCCTGCTCTCCCTCCTCGACGACGGCAGCTTTATTGTGGACGCACGATTGGAAATAGAAAAACTGGAAGAGCAACTCAAGATAAAGCTGCCGGAGGGAGACTTCGAATCCGTGGGCGGTTTCATCATTCACCTTCTGGGGAAAATCCCAAAAATCGGTGAAAAAATCTCTTTTGAAAACCTTGACATCACCATTCAAGAAGGGGATCAACGGAAAATCGAAAAAGTCTTGATTACGCCCAAAGAAGATAATATATCGAAACCATTGGCTTTATTGTCAGATTCAGCATCCACCTGAGAAACATCACATGACACCGGCAAAAAAACAGAGCGCCCTTTCCCTTCGGGACCTGTTCCAGGCCATTCTTTCCGGGTTGTTGCTGACGGCATCATTTCCGCCGGGGAAGTTTTCATTTCTCGCGTGGATTGCCCTCATCCCCCTGCTCGTATCCATTCAGGACAAAGCGCCCCGTAGCGCATTTAGATTGGGGTTTATCGCGGGTTTTTTTCATTTCATAACCCTCATGTACTGGATCATCGTAGTCCTCAGGCAATACGGGAACCTCCCACTTGCCGTCAGCCTGTCGGCGCTTCTGCTGCTATCCCTTTTCCTGGCCCTTTACCCGGGATTGTTTGCCTGTCTCGCCTGTCAGACGAACCACGGCCCCTTCTCCATCTTTTTCATGGCAACCTTCTGGGTCAGTCTGGAATATGCAAGGGCCCATCTCGTCACCGGATTCCCCTGGTGTCTGCTGGGCTACAGCCAATACGAGCACCTGGCCGTGATTCAAATCGCCAACCTTTTTGGTGTATATGCGGTTTCCTTTCTGATTGTTCTTATAAATGGCCTGATTTTCCGAACCTTTTTCAGGAAAAAAGGGATGAAACGCACCTTTCTGAAGTGGAAGTGGCTTTTCGTGATGCTGCTGACAGCGGGCACATTAACTTATGGGTCTCATCAGATTGCACAAAAAAATGCCCGAACCAAAACAGCCCCGCAAATCAACGCCGCCGTGGTACAAGCCAACATTGACCAGTCCGTCAAATGGAAACCAGCCTATCAGTCACAGACCCTTCAAACATATTTCAGGCTCAGTCGCTCGGTCGCTGATTCAAAACCGGCCTTGATCGTGTGGCCTGAAACGGCGCTTCCTTTTTTCTACCAGGACGCACCCGGATTTTCACCGAAGATGAGGGGCCTTTCCAACGAACTGGGTGCTGCGCTCCTTTTCGGCAGCCCTGCCTATAAGCGTATCAACCGGAAAATCAGATACTACAACCGCGCCTACATGATAACGCCGGACGTCACATTTACGCAGCATTATGACAAGCGGCACCTGGTCCCTTTCGGTGAATATGTCCCCTTGAAACAATACCTGCCCTTTATCAACCACCTGGTTCAGGCTGCCGGAAATTTTGCTCAAGGAAATCGACAGAGTCCCCTCAAAGATAAGGATCTTTCCCTGGGTGTTCTTATCTGTTTTGAGGCTATTTTTCCTGAACTGGCCAGGGATCTTTCAAGGGAAGGCGCCAATCTCTTGGTCGATATCACCAACGATGCCTGGTTTGGCGCCACCAGTGCACCTTACCAACACCTGAGCATGGCGGTATTCCGTTCCGTGGAAACAGGGCTGCCCATGATACGCGCAGCCAACACGGGGTTCAGCGCCTTTATCGGATCCGACGGCGCGATCCTTTCAAAAAGCAACCTCTTTGTGGAAGCGGTTCTGGATGGATCTATCCCCATCTCGCCCGAAACGCCCACAATCTACACCCGCACCGGAGACTTGTTCGCCGGCGGGCTGGTTCTGATTTCCCTGCTGAAACTCCTTTACACCTTTCGAAAACGGGTCAAAAAATAGATGGCCGGCCAATAATGCCGGCCCGGGAAATGAAAAATTTGGAAATGTACCCGTATTGCGTTCCCGGAATTAAAACGGTTTTGCCTCGTCAATCAGCATGATGGGGATATCATTCTTGATCTCATATAACAATTTACATTTATCGCAGATGAGTCCGTCTTTCGATTCCGTCAAGTAGATATCCCCCTTGCACTTGGGGCACGCCAGAATATCCAGCAGTTCCTTGCTTATGGCCATGTCAGCCTCCTTTACGCATTGTCATTTTTGAAGATGTTGAAGTTTTCCCCTGCAAAAACACCTCTCTCACAGCGTCAAAGACGCTCTCCACGGTGATATCCCGCATGCAGGACCATTGATCACACGTTTTTTTGAAACAGGGGCTGCACACTGCGCCCGATGTCACAACCCTGTTCCCGGGACCATACGGACCGGTTCTCAGGGGGGATGTGGGCCCGAAAAGGGCTACCACGGAGCATCCCATGGCGGCCGCCATGTGCATGGGTCCCGTATCCGTCGTAACCAGAACACGGCAGCGGTCATATAGACAAGCCAGTTCTTTCAGCCCGGTTTTGCCTGCCAAATTCAAAGAACTATTTTTCATCATCGATGAAATGTTATCAATAACCGGTCGATCGTCTTGACTACCGGTAAAAACAATCCGACAAGGAAATTCCGTCAGTATCCGGTCCCCCAGGGCCGCGAAAAGTTCCGGTTCCCACAGCTTGGTCTTCCATTTGGCCATGGGGTTTATGGCCACCAGATTCCCGCCCGTAAAACCATGACCCGCAAACAATTGATCCAAAGCATGCCGGTGAGTTTCAGACACCGGAATTCGGTTGTCCCATCGGTCCCACGTACATCCCAATTGTGTTGCCACTTCCAGATAACGATCAATGGCATGCTGATCATAATTCACCCTGAGGGACGGTTCTTTTAGAAAAAGCCATGCCCCTTCCCTGGCGCCGGACATACCCACCTTTCGCTCGCCCCTTGAAAACCCCGTCAGGACACCACTTTTCAGCAGCCCTTGCAAATCAATCACCCAGTCGTAGCGATGACGTCTCAGGTCTTTTGCAAAGGAAATGATCTCCCTGGAAACCTCTCTGAAGCACCGCTCTTCAACCAGCTTTAGCCACCAGGATTTTCTTCTTGATATGATCACCCGACGAATAGCCGGATGCCCTTCAATAACACCCGCAGCCCCTTCTTCCACCAACCAGTCGATCTTCGCCCGGGGAAAATTCTGATGGAGCACGTCCAAAAAAGCAAGGGTGTGGACCACATCGCCGATGGCACTTAATTTCACGATGAGGAGTTTCAAGGGCGCGTTGTTGCTTAAGCCTGCCTTCAACCCAGAATCCATTTTACCGCATCCAAAAGGTCTTCCGCCACATGGAAAGGCTGAAACGGGAGCTCTGGAAAAACGTACTCCAGATCTCCCATGCCGTAACCGGTCTTGACCATGATCCCCTTCAAACCAGCCTCGTGCGCCATTTCAATATCAGTACACCGGTCCCCGACCACGTAAGAATTCTCCATATCGATATCAAAGGACTTGCAAGCCTCTCCGATCAGGCCGGGCCTAGGCTTTCGGCAATCACAGGTCATGCCGTATGGGGGAACCTTTCCATTGGGGTAATGGGGGCAAAAATAGATGCCGTCAAGGATTGCGCCATCTTTCCTTATAAGGGCTTTCATCTTTTCATGCACCCGATGAACCAGGCCAATGGGAAAATACCCCCGCGCTACCCCGGACTGGTTGCTCACGATAATGGCGAGATAGCCGGCCTCATTGAGTAACCGGATCGCTTTCCCAACCTCCGGCAGCAGCACAAAGCGGTCCAAATGATTGATATATCCCATCTGCTCATTGACAGTGCCGTCACGATCCATAAAAACAGC
>JAGHDR010000359.1 GCA_021159825.1 Deltaproteobacteria bacterium
CATAATATATAGCATTAGCACTTCAAAGACATGCTATAAGGCGTTTCCTGCTCTAATAATAGGCTTTCCATCAAAAAGCACCAACATTTTTAAAACATCGGGGTTATCATAGCTTTTCACAATGCCGTAGGTTTCTTGAGATACTGTCAAGACACCTTATTCTTCAGATCTACTGGATCAAAATCGTATAGCATGTTCTGCACGAACGCCCCCCCCCTTACAGGATAATTCCCCTTATATATGCCATCTTTTGTTAAACGATTCTTTTTCAGCCTTCGCCTCGATTTTACTGCAATGCAGTCAATGACTTTAGCCCCCCTCCTTTGCCGTATTTTTCTGAGGTGTGCAAGACGGGATTGTCCCTGTTTCTGGTAACAAATGCGATTGCAGTTGGGCTGTTCTGCAACAAGATTTTCTCAGTATCTCCATAAACCGCTGTAATTCCTTTAAATCCAACCGACATGGCCCCGCTTGCTCTCCACCTGTCATATTGGACTGAGCTAAATACAGATCTAAACCTCAGTCTTTTGCTCTCGAAACCCCTGAAGAGCGAGGGCCTCCCCCCCTGTCGGAAGACCAATCCTTGATGGGAAAGAGCCTTTCATACTCATCGAGTCTGCCAAGCGCCTTCAGGCGATCAACTATCAGCTGCCAGGCACAATCAATATCCTCGCTGATCTCACATTTTCCCTGGCTTGAGCCGCCACAGGGACCGTTGAGAAGGTGTTTTGCGCATCGGGTAACAGGGCAGATGCCCCCTGTATAGGCCAGTACGCAGTCACCACATCCCTGGCATTTTTCACGCCATAGGCCCGGCTCATCCAACGATCCCAGAAAGGTGGTATTAAGTGCCGGGATAACAGGGAGGGTGCCAAAGGACTCTGCCATGGTTTGAACACCTGCCCCACACGCCATTGACAGGATTGCTTCTGTATCAGGGGGAATGTTGAGGTATGCCTCTATAAAATCTCGCTCGCACTGCCTCTGTATCGATATTGTGTGGAAGACTGGCCCCCGAAACTCGTAGTGTCTGGGATGCGAGAGTTCCCTCGCAAGCGCATCGGCACTTCTGGCGCCTCCTGAGAGGCAAACTGACACGCAACCTCCGCACGCGACTATGGAGACTTTTCGGAATTGTGAGACTGATTTACCTATTTCATCTAAAGGTTTTAGATCAGCTACGATCATTTTTTGCCTCTTTAATCTCGTTTTTTAGGAAACCCATGGCCTGTCTGCCAACAAAATCGGACTGTTTGTGTCTGGGGCAAAGGGGATCAATTTCTCTGCCGATTTTTCCGGATAAGGCCTTTTCTATATCCGCCGTATAGATAGGTTCACCGCATATCTTGCAATGAACCAGATCCAGCGATATGACTTCATCCCATATGTTCTCCAAAAAGTGCTGGAATTCAATTGCATGTTGCGGACATATCCTCCAGCAGTTGGCGCACCTGGCACAGCGTGCCATGTTATGCAAGAGAACCCGTTTTTTTCCATTATCTCTCCAGCTTAATGCATTGGCCGGACAATTCTCCACACATGCCAGACATCCGTTGCAGGTTTCATTAACTACAAAATAGGACATGGGCCTTTATCTCCTGCCGTCGCGATCCGGGGGTAATTTCGGTTATTAAACTTCTCAATCCTAAAGAATGTAATGCCAAGTTGAACTGTAGGGAAAGTGATGAACCCTATTCAATCTCGGGCCTTGGATAGAGCCCGCTTCGTTCCACAATCTCAGGGACTCTCTCTTCCCACTCTATGGCCATTATGTGAAACCCTCTGACTCCTTCCACCTCTTTCAGCCTTTGAATAGTCTCTACGCAGATATTGATCCCTTCTTCAGGCTGCTTCTTTTTTGGTACATCGCTCATCCTCTTGATAATTTCATTGGGCACATCCATGCCGGGAACGCGATTTTTCATGTATCTTGCCATGCCCACTGATTTCATCGGCGTTATTCCCGCCAGGATGTACGCTTTCTCATGAAGGCCCCGGTCGCGAGCCAGTCTTATCCAGGATTCGAATTTGTCCACATTATAGATACACTGGGTCTGGATGAATTCGGCCCCTGCCGCGATCTTTTTTGCAAGACGGGGGACACGTATTTCAAATGGGTCTGCAAAGGGGTTGGCAGCGGCTCCCACAAACATCCGGGGCGGTCGTTTAATATCATCTCCACCTAAGAATTCCCCTTCGTCTCTCATACGCCTGACGGTGCTGACCAATTGCATGGAATCAATATCATAGACATTCTGGCACTGAGGGGAATCACCGAATTTTTGATGGTCCCCGGAAAGGCAGAGTACGTTATAAATATCAAAAGATGCCGCACCCAGGATATCACTTTGAAGGGCGATTCGGTTCCGATCCCTTGCAACCATCTGAAGGATAGGCTCAAGGCCCATTGACTTGAGATGGATAACGGAAGCCAGACTGCACATCCTTATCATCGCTGTCTGGTTGTCTGTGACGTTGATGGCATCAACATGGTCCTTGATGATCTCACCCTTCTTGATGATAGCATCAGGATCGCTTCCCCTGGGAGGACCACATTCGGAGGTCACTGCCAGATGGCCTGCCGCCAGAACCTTTTCCAATTTGCTCGGTGTCTTTGTTTCCATGATTTGGTATTTTGCCTGCCCAGCTCCCGTGAATGACAACAATAGCCATCTCTTTTCATTGTATTGATAACTTTCGTGATTTGATGCCATAGGCCCATGCCTTCGGTCATGGGGTTCCCCACCTTTTGAAGAGCTGGTGCTCAATACCCATATAATCGAAGATTTTGCCGATGGTTTGATCCAGGATGTCTTCTACAGTCTTCGGCCTGTGATAAAAAGAAGGCACGGGCGGTAGTATGTGCGCCCCCAGATCAGCAGCCATGGTCATGAGTCTCAGATGGCCCTTGTGAAGGGGCGTTTCCCGGACTACCAGAACCAGTTTACGTTTCTCTTTCAAGGTCACGTCTGCGGCCCTTACAAGGAGGTTGTCAGTGTATGAGTTGGCGATTCCCGAGAGACTCTTTATTGTACAGGGAATTACTATCATGCCATCGGTCAGGAAAGAACCGCTTGCCAGCGCCGCACCTACGTTGTGGTTTTCGTATACATAATCAACCATAGTAATCATCCGGTCGGAATTGAATTCCGTTTCTATCTCAATGTTGTTCATTCCCGCTTCGGAAATGATGAGATGGGTTTCTACTGGCTGCTTTTGCAGATGCTCAAGCAGCCGAATAGCATAAATAACTCCGCTTGCCCCTGCAATTCCAATTATGATTTTCTTTTTCACAAAGCCCCTTTCTATTTTTCATCCCCCAAGGTCTCGCCATTTTCAAGTATCCGGCCTATTTCTACAGCATCCAGATTATCCCAATGAATACCCGAACGACTACAGTCTTATTCGTAGTAACCGCCAGAATTTCTGAGATGGTTCACCACAGATTATCTAACTCATGTTCCAGATGGCAGATAAATGGCAACGATCATGTCCTCGCCCACGAACCCGACCGGCGTTTCAAGATCATAAAAAATTGTCTTTGTCTTGAAAGTGAAATTGAGAGAGTCCCTCTGAACACCGTTTTTCATCTGCTATCTATGTCTCGCCGAAGGTCAGAGAAATACCTTGTCATCGCTACCAAGTAAAACATCATACTTAGCTATTCAATTAGGCCTCCTTCCATCGCCAACCTTTTGGCCATGCTTCTTCCAGTGGGGGTTTTGAACCACAGGTCTAAACCTTCAAGCAGATTGGATCGGCTCTCACTCTTGTGATCACCTGTCAGGAACTCGGCGCCGAACATCCGGTTGAATCGCACGAGACTTTCCAGTCCGTATCTATCCATCCTGTCGGCCTCTACTACAAGGGTGGCGGATGGATCATGCATCGAAAAAACCGTTTCAGGGGCATCATGAACTGAGATGATAGAAACAATCTTATCTGACAGGATCTTATCGTAATGTAAATCATCTAGGATCTTTCGTGCCAGCAAAGCACCTTCTTCCATGTGGCGGAAACAGCTTCCTGTGTACCTTTTCATCCTCGGAGAAGCATTGAAAAAATCATCAAGATCGACCCTGCTCCAACCAATATCGTGGAGGTAAAGGGTAGAAATAACGATTTCCGGATCTCCAGGTTCCGCCCTTAGTAAATCCCATGCATACCGTATGGTTCTGAGCGTGTGTTCCCAGTCTCCAGGTCTTCCCTCCTCAAGAATTGGTCGGACCCTGTTCTTCAGTTCTATCTGCCTCTTTTCATCCACCTCCAAACCCTCCCATTGTTTCATGCTCTTCACCCGCCTGCCATAAGCAATATAACCCAGATTTCGTCACCATCCTCGACAGGATAAACCAGTTCTTCCGGATAGGCACTCTGAGTATTAACGTATATCCCTATCCATGCTTTCAACTTCCCCCCTGCCTTCAAACAACTCCTTACCAAGAATAGGATGAAGGCTAAGGAAAGCAACCAAGCATTCTCCTACGCTCTTCCCGGCAACCTCAATCGGATCTTCCATCCCGATCATCCTTTTAAAGGCGGAAGGGAGGATGATTTTGACAAACAAGTCGTGTTCCCTTTTTTCACATTGCAAATGCGTCTGATTGATTTTTGTCCGTTATCTCAGAAAGGGTCGCAGCGACTGCACGTTGCTTTTCCAGAGCTACATCTGAAGCATCCACAAATCTAATGGCCTGCGTTGAGCAAAATCGAACGCACGCGGGATCGCCATCACAGAAATCGCACTTGATAACTTTGCTTGCGATGGTATCCCAACCCATACCCCCGAAAGGACACACCGCTACGCATAATTTACACCCAATGCATTTGTCCCTATCAATCTCTACTCTTCCATATTCCTCATCACGCGATAGAGCATCGGCAGGACAAACAACGATACAGGGAGCGTCCTGACACTGTTGACAGGAGAAAGGCATCATAAACCCGTCCCATTCCCATTTCACGACATGTATACGACTCCTGGATGGATCGCTCGCGCCCCCATGCTGCGCCGAGCAGACTATCTCACATGTCCTACATCCAGTGCATTTTTTTGAATCGACCAACAACATCTTTTGCATTTTTTTCAATACCCTCCTCTTTTGAGAATTAAAGGATGTGAGACGGCTCATTATCCAAGCCAAGTTTTTTCAATGCTTCTTCGGTAGGTAAACCATTTTTGTCCCACCCGTGAAGTTCATAGTATTCATCTAACATCTTTTCAAATTTCTTTCTGCTCATTTTGGTTCCCTTGACGACAGGCAGGCCTCCGGGAACTGCCTCTGCGAAATACCGCTCAGGCAGACGGTCGTCTTTTCTGTCAAACCCTGCTTCCCGGTAATTGAACATCTTCTCAATAGTATAGATTCTTTCCCCAATTTCCTTAAGCTCCTCGGAGGTAAATTCCATTCCTGTAACATGATGAATCATCTCGGACCATTCATTCCAGGAAGGCATATGAGGACTAAAAAAGATTGTATGAAACTTGCAGGTTCCTATAGAGTCAACAACCGCAAAGATGCGTTCCATAACCCAGATTTCCCTGGCTTTCCCCACGTATGATTTATAATCAGAAGACATAGGCCCGCCGTCAAACACCTCTTCCAGAACTTTTTCGGGAAGATGGTAGAGATCAATAGCCGGGCGGCTTCTCAGGTGATCACACCCCCTTGTCGACGTGGCTATCCCAAGGGCCAGTGCCGGGGTAGCCCTTTCGTCGG
>JAGHDR010000151.1 GCA_021159825.1 Deltaproteobacteria bacterium
CGTCACCCTCGCGGACCGCTGGATTTTAACCCGCATCGGCCAGGTCAGCGGGAAAGTTGCCCAGGCCATTAACGACTATCAGTTCAACGAAGCGGCCGGGCTTTGCTACCAGTTTGTATGGCATGAGTTCTGCGACTGGTACCTTGAAATGGCCAAGCAGGAGCTGTACGGAGAAGATCAAGAACGCAAAGACACCACGCGCCATACGGTACTGGAAGCGCTGGCCGCTGCACTGAAACTGCTGCATCCTTTTATGCCCTTTGTAACGGAGGAAATCTGGCAGAGACTCCCCGGGACGAAAGGCAGCATCATGAGCGCTTCCTTCCCGGAAGATGACGACGCCTTAAAAGACATGGCGCTCCTCATGGGGGTTATCACCGGCATACGCAACATCAGGGGAGAAATGAACCTGCCCCCCTCCAAGAAAGTCAAAGTGGTCATTGACACGGTCAATACGGAAGATGCCGAACGTCTCCGGAAGAACGCGGACCACATCATAACACTGGGAAAGGTAGAAGAATTGGATGTGGGCGTGGGCCTTCCCAAACCCGAAGCCTCAGCCTCTTCAGTATTCGAGAAGTCCTCAATTCACGTCATCCTGAAAGGCCTGATAGATTTTGAGGAGGAGAAAAAACGCATTCGAAAATCCATCGCCAAGATTGAGAAAGACTTGAAAACCTCGGAAAAGAAACTTTCAAATCGTGGTTTTCTGGATAAGGCGCCGGAAAATATCGTGGCGGAAGTCAAGGCAAAAGCCGAAACCCTTTCCGCCAGACGCCATAAACTGGAACAAAACCTGTCCGTACTGGAGAAAATTGATGAATAATGACCGGTTTTCGCCAATCCACGGCATGATCAGACGTGCCCTTGAAGAAGACCTGGGACCCGGGGATGCAACCACCCGTGCCACCGTGGCGCCCGATACCCTCGGCGAAGCCATCCTGATTGCCGGGGAAAAATTGATCCTGGCCGGTATGGCGGTGTTTAAGCAAACATTTCTTGAAATCGATCCGACACTGGTATTTGTGGCGCGCTACAGGGATCGAGATGTTGTCCCTGAGGGATCCACGGTATGCCGGATCAGGGGCCGCCTCACCGCCATTTTATCCGGAGAAAGAACCGCTCTCAATTTTCTTCAACGCATGAGCGGCATTGCAACCCTCACCCATCGGTATGTGGAAAAAGTCAAAGACAGCCGGGCTAAAATCCTTGACACCCGAAAGACCGCGCCGGGACTCAGATGGTGCGATAAGTTCGCGGTCAGAACCGGGGGCGGGCAAAATCACCGATTCGGCCTGTTTGACGGCATCCTGATCAAAGACAACCATATTGCGGTAGCGGGATCCATTTCAAAAGCCGTTTCGCTGGCCCGGGAGGGGTCGGCCCATACGCTCAGGGTGGAGGTGGAAGTGGAAGATCTTGCCGGCGTATCGGAAGCCTGCAAAGCGGGGGCGGACATCATCCTGTTGGACAACATGAAGCCTCCTGAGATGAAGGAAGCGGTCAGTCTTATCAACGGCTCGGCCCTGGTGGAAGCATCAGGGGGCATCACCCTTGACACCGTCGGCGACATTGCATCCACGGGTGTTGATTTCATCTCTGTGGGGGCGCTTACTCATTCACCGGAGGCAGCGGACTTCAGTCTGGAGATCAGTCATGTTGAAAGCTAAGGCGGAATACCCGCAACCCAAAGTAGGAGTCAGTTATCAGTTGTCAGTTACTGAACACTGATAACTGAACACTGACAACTTTTAAAACCAGATGAAAAGGCACTAATCCCATGACAACTACACCCGCCATTGAAATGAACGGGGTATGGTTTTCCTACGACAAGACCCTCATACTGGAGGATATCAGCTTTACTTTGAAACAGGGGGATTTTCTGGGAATGATGGGCCCCAACGGAGGGGGGAAAACGACCCTCCTCAAACTGCTTTTGGGCATACTGAAGCCCGACAGGGCCATATACGGGTACTGGGCGAAGCACCGCACCGGGCACGGCGCCGCGTGGGTTACGTTCCCCAGAATACGGATTTGAACAATACCTTTCCCGTTTCCGTCATGGATGTTGCGTCGATGGGACGTCTCGCCAGGTCCCGCATGGGAAAAGGCTTTTCATCTCAGGACCGTCCCGTGGTGGAAGAGGCCCTCAGGAAAGTGGGCATGTGGGACAGAAGAGGCACGCCTATCGGTAAATTATCAGGGGGGCAAAGGCAACGGGTACTGATCGCCCGGGCCCTGGTTACGGAACCGGAGATGCTCTTTCTGGATGAGCCCACCGCCAAGGTCGATCCCGAATTCGAAAATAATATCTATGACTTTCTTAAAGAACTGAACCGGCAAGCAACCATCATGACCATCACCCACGATGTGGGCGTCATATCGAGATACGTCAAATCCGTGGCCTGTGTCAATCGGACGTTAATCTATCACGAAGAACCCCGAATCACCCAGGAAATGCTTGACATGGCCTATGAATGCCCGGTGGACCTTGTTGCCCATGGTATTCCGCACCGGGTTCTGCCGCATCACGAAAAAAATTAGACGATACTAAAATGTGGGAAGCCCTTCAATACGATTTTATGAGAAACGCTCTGCTGGCCGGTCTGCTGGTTAGCATTTCCTGCGGCATTATCGGCAGTCTGGTGGTGGTTAACCGCATCGTGTTTATGTCCGGCGGCATCGCCCATGCCGCATTCGGTGGGGTGGGTCTTGGTTTTTTCTGCGGCTTTTCACCGTTTCTGGGCGCCGCAATTTTCGCTTCCGGCGCATCCCTTATCATGGGCGCCGTCAGCCTTAAGAACAAACACCGGTCCGACACCATTATCGGGGTACTGTGGGCCATCGGTATGGCGTTGGGCATCATATTGATCGATTTGACCCCCGGTTATCATGTGGACCTCATGAGCTACCTCTTCGGCAGCATCCTGGCCGTACCCGCCGCAGACCTCTGGCTCATGCTGCCGCTGGATGGCTTCATATTACTGGTGGTTTTGCTTTTCTACAAAGAGTTCGTGGCCCTCTCCTATGATGAACAGTTCGCCTTTGTCGTGGGCGTCCCGGTCAAAACACTCTATTTTCTGCTGTTGGGAATGACGGCGCTATCCATTGTTATGATCATTCGAGTGGTGGGGCTGATCCTGGTGATCGCTCTGTTGACTATTCCCCCGTTTATTGCTGAAAAATATACCCGTTCCCTGAGTCAGATGATGGTGCTTGCCTCACTACTGAGCATTTGTTTCACACTCTCGGGTCTTTGGCTTTCCTACGCTTTTGACCTCACAAGCGGCGCCACCATTATTCTCGTTGCGGGGGTGGGATTTTTCTTTTTCCAAATTCCGGATTTCATAAGGAGCAAGGGGAAAGGGTACTAAATGAACTGGAACATCTTCTCACCCGTTAAAAGAGTTCGAAAACGGAGCAAGACAAAAGACAGCTTTGACGAGTTCATCCATATCATTGAGTCATTTGCGCTGAGGGAACACCTCTCTGACAGGGAAGCATTTTACTACAATTACAAAATGATGCCGGCATGTGAAAAATCGCTGCCGGCACTCCTTGAGACCCTTTCCCGGAACAAAGATCTCAAAATAGACCCCGGCGAACACGCACGCACACTCTTTCTTCAACTGAAAAATTTCTACGATCCCAAGGAAACCCTTTCTCCCAAAAAAGCCCTTTCCGACAAGAATCTTATTAGAAAATTTCGGGATCTTTTTATGCTTTTTTATGACGGAAACAAACTTTCCCGTGAAGAAATCGAAGCTTGGCTGAAACCGTTGAGATAGTACCGACGCCATGAAAACCATTGAGATCAACAGCTCACAAAATACCACATTCAAGCGCTTTCTGCGTCTTAACAATCCACGCCACATTCGAAAGCACGAAAGGGCGCTTCTCTCAGGTCCAAAACAGATTCGGGAAGTCTTGCGGGAATTTCCGGGCCGATGTACCGGCATTATTTTCTCAAGCCGGCATGACATCCCTGATTTCCCTGGAACCGAAGCAATCCCCCGATACTCTCTGAGTCCCGATCTCTTTGGTCAAGTGGACTGTTTCGGAACAAAGCAACCTGTTCTGGTCGTGCGCGCGGAGAACCTTCCCCATTTTAACGGCGCCATGGACAGCCTAGGCTGCACCCTCTGTGTTCCATTCCAGGATCCCGGCAATGTGGGAGCTGTGATCCGAACTTCCGCTGCATTCGGTGTGACGCGAATGGTGTTTCTAAAGGAAGCCGCCCACCCTTTTCATCCCAAATCGGTCAGGGTGGCGGGAAGCAGCATTTTCAGAATACCTTTTTATCAGGGTCCGGCGCTCAGCCGTCTCGCGCCGTTAGAAACCCCCTTGATCATAATGTCCACTAAAGGAAAAGATGTGGCACGATTCGAGTTCCCTGAAAGTTTCTGTCTGATCCCCGGCCTTGAAGGGCCCGGCATACCGGAGGGCTTTGAAGGGGCCCGAAAAGTTTCAATACCCATGGCAAACGGCATTGAATCCTTGAATGCTGCCATGGCAACGGGTATCATGCTGTACGTGTGGCAAAACAGAGAGCAGAAGTCAAAAGTATACTAACGCGGCAGAGC
>JAGHDR010000222.1 GCA_021159825.1 Deltaproteobacteria bacterium
TAACTTTCCGCCACCCGCAGAAGCATGCTGTCCAGTCGTCCCGTCTCTTCTCCCACCGTAATCATCTGAATGGCAAGGGGCGGAAAAATACCCGTATCCCGAAGGGGTTTCGACAAGCGGTCCCCCTCCTTGACGCGTGTATAGACATTCTCCATTGCCGCTGAAATGACCTTGTTACCCACAATATCTTTTACCAGCATGAGCGCCTGCAGAATGGGGACGCCGCTTTTTGTCAATGTTCCGAGGGTTCTTGCAAACCGGGCCACCTCAATTTTTTTGATGAGTTCCCCCACCACGGGGAATGTCATTTTTTTTCGGTCAAACTTCAAACGTCCTGCGGGCGTTTTCAGATATTTTCTCAGGAAAAAATAACCTGTGCCCAATGCAGCCAGAATAGCCCACCAGTAGGATTGCAGCAAATGGCTGATTCCCAGCAGCAATTGAGTGCTCAAGGGAATCGTCTGTCCCATGTCTGCGAAAATAATTGAGAATTTTGGAATGACAAAGGTCAAAAGTATGATAATGGACACGCCACCCACACCCACGAGAAAGATGGGATATACCATAGCGGATTTGATATAATCCTTGAGCTCCTGTGCGCTTTCAAGAAACTCCCCCAACCGGCTTAATACCGCTTCCAGAACGCCTCCCGCCTCTCCGGCCCGCACCATGCTGACATAAAATGAGGTGAAAGCCTTGGGGTGTTTTGCCATGGCGTCCGATAAGTATCCGCCACCCTGAACGGTTTTAAGAATATTCTTTACCACCATTTTAAAACGCTCTTTTTCAGCAGATTCGATCAACAGGGAAAGCGCGCGATCAACGGGCAGACCGGCTTCCAGCAGGGTAGCCAGGTCCTGGGTAAACGCCATCACATCTTTGGAAGAAACACCGTGAAAAAGGCCGAGAAACTGCTCTGAAACATTCAATCCCAGCCGCTTGCCGTTTCCTTTTGCCAGAGCGATCCGTATGGGAATCAGCCCGCGGGTCTGCAGTTCGGCCACCACCTTTTTTTCTTCATCCGCATCCAGGACACCGGTCACAATTTTACCGGCACTGTCAGTGGCTTTATATGAATACGTGGCCATTTTCAGTTTTCAAGGGTGGCTTTCAATATTTCAGGAATGGTGGTCACCCCTGCCTTTACTTTTCGCCATCCGTCCTCCCTCAAGGTCAGCATTCCTGATTTGACGGCCACGTCTTTGATTTTCTCAGCACTCGATTTATTGATAATCTCTTTTCGAATCCGCTGATTGATGGGCAGATACTCAAAAATCGCGGTCCTGCCACTGAACCCCGTGTATCGGCACGCTTCGCAGCCCTTGCCCGCAAAAAACTTTATTTTGGGGGCTTCCTTGGGGCTTATCTGCATGGACTTTAAAAGCCTTTCTTCCGGTTCCACCCGCTGTTTACATTCCGGGCAGATAACTCTCACCAGCCGTTGGGCCAGAATGCCTAAAAGAGTCGAACTGAGCAGAAAACTCTCCACGCCCATGTCCAGAAGCCGGGTAATGGCCCCCGCCGCATCATTGGTATGGAGTGTGCTGAACAGCAAATGTCCCGTCAAAGCGGATTGAATGGCTATCTCGGCGGTTTCTTTGTCCCGGATCTCCCCCACCAGGATGATATCCGGATCCTGCCGCACAATGGAACGAAGTCCGCCGGCAAAAGACATGCCGATTTTCTGGTTCACCTGAATCTGGTTCACACCGTTCAGTTGATATTCAACCGGTTCCTCCAGGGTGATAATTTTGTTTCCCGGTGAATTGATTTTGGCAAGGGTCGTGTACAGGGTCGATGTTTTGCCGCTCCCCGTGGGACCGGTCACCAGAATCATGCCGTAAGGCTGCGTGGTGAGATCGGTATACTTTGCCAGTACATCATCCGGGAATCCCAGTTTATCAAGGTCAAGAATGAGGGTGTCCCGGTCCAAAATTCGCATGACCAGGCTTTCACCAAACAGGGTAGGGATGGTCGAAATCCTGAAATCAATTTCCTTGTCCGAAATCCGCAGTTTGATTCGACCGTCCTGGGGCAGCCGTCTTTCCGCGATATCCAGCTTGGCCATAATTTTAACCCTGGAAATAATGGCCGCCTGAAGGCGATGGGGGGGAGATTCCACGTCATGCAGAACGCCATCTATGCGGTATCGCGCCTTGAATTCATTTTCAAAGGGTTCAAAATGGATATCGCTGGCTTTCTGCTCCACCGCATTAAAAATCAACCGGTTCACCAAACGGATGATGGGCGCCTCCGACGCCAGGTCCCTTAAATGTTCCTCATCTTCAACATCCTCAGCGGAAATATCATAAATATCTTTCCCCGCTTCTTCGATGATGGTCTCAAGGGATTGACTACCGGCTCCGTACAGTCGCTCAATGGTATCAAGGATATCGCCTTCTTTTCCCCGGCATACTTGAATGTTCAGGCCGTATGCAACTTTTAAGGCGTCAATGGTGTAAAAATCCTCCGGATCGGCCATGGCGATTTTCAGGAAATCATCCCCCATCTCCAACGGCACGAACCTGGATTCCCGCATCATTTTATCAGTGAGGTTGCCCACGACCACCGGTTCTTTGGGATAATCCTGAAAAGAAATAGAGGTCATTTCAATGCGATGCCCCGCTATTCCTTGAAATAGTCAATGACACTCTGAATGGTGCTTTTCAGGTCATATGACGGCTCAAAACCAATGGTTCTTTTCAATTTACTGATGTTCGGGCATCTTCTTTCCATATCTTCAAAGCCCGGGCCGTACGCCTTTTCGTAAGGCACAAAATCGATTTCGGAATCACTTCCCGTCATCTCCTTAACCTTGAGTGCCAGATCTTTTATGGTCACTTCTTCGTTGTTGCCCACATTAAAAATATCGCCTTCCGCAGACGGTTCCGCCATCAATCGCATAATGGCTTCCACCACATCGTTGACATGGGCGAAACTTCGGCTCTGAGTACCATCCCCGTAAACGTTGATGGGTTTTGCCAGTAAAGCGCTTTGAACAAAATTGGGCAAAACCATGCCATACTGTCCGGTTTGCCGGGGACCGACCGTGTTAAACAACCGACCGATCAATATGGGCAGCCTTTTTTCGTCAAAATAAGCAAGCGCTTGAAACTCATCCAGGGTTTTGGAACACGCATAGGCCCACCGTCGTTTTTTGACCGACCCCATGACCCGGTTGTCCTCTTCCGACAAATCATGCTCCACATGTTTGCCGTAAATCTCGGAGGTGGACGCGATAAAGACCTTTTTCTTGAATTGATTGGCCAGCCTCAGGACCACTTCGGTTCCCTTGACGTTGGTATCCAGTGTTTCCACCGGATGGTCCATGATGTTCCTGACGCCCACCGCAGCCGCCAGGTGGTATACCTGATCCGCCTTGAATATGAGCTCGTTCATAACGGATTCGTTTAAAATGGTATCAATCACCAGATGCAGTCGTTCATGAGTCTGAATTTTAGAGATGTTGGCCAGTCTTCCGGTCCATAAATTGTCAATGACAAACACCTCGTTTCCGTTTTCCAGCAAACGCTCCGCCAAATGAGAACCGATAAAACCGGCACCCCCTGTAATCAAGATTTTCATTTCTATCCTCCTCCACGAAAAAACCTGTTCTTCACACAGCTCCGCTCCTTCAGTTACAGGCGCTGAACTTCTTATGTCCTTTATTTAATTTCAGAAAAGTAATCGTAAACCGTGAACGGTTACTAAAAAATATGGCGCTGAGCTGTCGGATGATCGTTTATCCGGGAATCATTTCCAGGGACCAGCCTTCAATTTCCACTTCCAGGGATCGCTGCAGCAGCTCAACCGAGACCACGACCTGATCGGTTTTGTTCTTGTGCCGAATATAAAAGCCTTCCAGTCCCTTGAGAGGTCCCTCCATGATCATCACGCGGTCTCCTTTCCGCATGTAGGTGCGGTTTTGAACGGTTCGATCCGTGCCGTCCAAAATCATCAGGGAAGAAATTTCCTGCTCGTTGGCGGGAACCGGTTTCCCTTTAAAAGCCACCATCCGAACCACGCCAACCGTCTGGATGATGCGATGATATTCCTCCGGCGCCAGGGCCGAGCGGACAAAAACATAACCCGGAATCATGGGCGCCAATATTTTTTTCCGCCGATCTTTTCGACGGCTCATCACCTCAATTCGCGGAAGAAAGGCTTCGAAGGATTTTCCACAAAGTCCCGTATGGACTTTCTGTTCAAAGCGGCTTCGTGTATGCAGCGCCCACCATCTGGTCGGCGCCACGATTGAATCCGTCAGGGTTTCAGTTTCCAAAATGATCAACGCTCCTGTTCACCGGATATCTCCCCTCATGCGTCTGATAGCGGAAATGTTGTGGAAACGGTGGACTTTGTCAAGGAAAAATTGACGCTGCCTTCCTGCCGGAGTACAATAACGCTGATATGATTTTTTCAAAAAACGCCATCGGCAGTTTGTGCATAAGCGTTTGTTTAACCATTATGAAGGGGGGAAGAGCATCATGGAATGTAATCGGGAGAAAAACCTTGAAAAATGTAACTGCACCTACGAACCCTGTACCAGAAAAGGGATCTGTTGCGAGTGTATTGCCTATCATCTGAGAATACGACAACTCCCCGGGTGCTGTTTTTCAAAGGATGCGGAAAAAACCTACGATCGCTCTTTTGAACATTTTTCACGCCTGGTCCAACAGAGGAAGATCTGACAACAAAAATGATGAAAATCAATCTTTCCAAAGCCTTTGGCATGGGGATGGTCGGGACGACTGGATTTGAACCAGCGACCCCCGCGTCCCGAACGCGGTGCTCTACCAGACTGAGCCACGTCCCGACTGAGGCGAACCATAGCTTATTTTTCCTTCCGAAGCAAGTCTATTTTGTCACCGATAATGTCCCTTACCACCTGCACCATCAATACCGTATGTTTCCATGTAAAGGTCAAACTCCGCTTTGGTTCCGTCATCGATGGGAACCCGATTTCCCTTTACCAGTACCGGAACGCCTTCTTCATAAAGATACTGAACCACCGCTTTGATACCGGCGACGGCAAAAACCGCAATGCCGCTTTTTGAAACAAAATCGTCAATGGTGCTGTTTCCCCTACGCCCGAGAACCACAGTTCCCTCTTCATTATAAACCGCCGTTGTCTGCTCCCTGTCAATTCCGATGCCGATCCCTTCCACATGAAATGTCATACCTTTAGAATATGCTTCGGCTTCAATCTTTTCAAGAAGGTCATATTTGGTGCCCATGGAGGTGGCCACATCATCCACAACAAAGAGACGGCAGCCGTCAAAGAAGCTTTGGTTGACAAACATGTCCTTCTTCCCGGTGGCCTCTCCATGGGTTTTGGCTTCCTTTCGGTCATAGTCAAAAGTTACATCTTCTTGATATTCCTGCCACAGAGCAATGCTGGTTGAAAGTGCAATGGCGCTGCCCTTATAAGAAGGCCCCAGGATTATGTCAACACGTTTTTCAAGACCCCTGAACACCATCATTTCGGCAAAAAAAGACCCCATCAAAAGACTGAGACGCCCGGTTTTGAACATGGCCATGTTAACGAAATAGGGCGTTGGCCGCCCGTCCTTGAGCACCAGATTTTCATCAAAAAACAGCGCCCCGGTTTCGGCCAGGGTTTTCGCCAGTCGTTTTACATGATTTTCCATTTTGATTTTATCCTGTCCAACTGCAAATATAATGGGTGAAAAACATTATTTACGGCACTAATTCCCCTTGCCGATCAACCGGGTCATTTTTCGAAAACCCCTCTGTGCATCGGCTAATCGAGGGTTGATCTCCAACGCTTTGGAAAATAATCTCATGGCTGATTTGTAATCCCCCTGTCGTACTGAAATAAAACCCAGTTTCGAATAGGCTTGCGCGTAATGGGGATTAAGGCGAACCGCTTCAGAAAAACAGCGTTCCGCTTCCCTCATATCTCCCTTCTGCTCAAAAACAACCCCCATATTATAATGGGGGTTGGCATAGGCAGGGTTTATTTCAGCAGCCTTGGTCCATTCCAGCATGGCTTCCTCAACACGGCCCTTCTGGGCCAGAGCATTTCCCAGGCTGTTATGAGCTCCCGCGTAGAGCGGATTTACACCCAAGGCTTTTTTAAAATAGCGAATGGCATCATCCAAGTCTCCCTTCTGGGCCAAGGCAACACCCATGTTATTAAGTGCTCCTACCAAACGGGGCTTTTTTTGGAGGGCTTTAGAAAAACATTGGATCGCTTCTTCAAGCTGACCCTGCCGAATGAGCGCGTTTCCAAGATTATTGTTGGCGTCGGCAAAATCCGGTTTTATTTCAAGTGCCTTGGAATATTCCCGGATCGCCGGGCCGAGATATCCCACATCGTTTAGCTCGGCGCCAAAATTGTTATGGGCACGGTGATTTTCAGGATTCTTGCGGGCTGAATCTTTCCATAAGGACAAGGGATCCTGCCAAACTTTGTTCCTTAGATAAGTTCCCATACCGAGCGCCACAATAGCCGTCGCCAACAAAAGGTTCGCCCACACCCTTTTGTTTGAAAACAGTTGAAATACCACGTAAACTACAGATACGGCGAAGCCAAAGACGGGAAGATAAAGTCGATGTTCAAACATGGCATCACTGATGGGGAAAATACTCGATTCAATGGAAAGTGTAATAAAAAACCAAAAAATACCGAAACTGACAGCCGGTCTTTTCCTGATATTCCAGATGCCAACCAGAATAACCGCCATTACGAAAACAAAAGCCAGGGGGGTTAGTCCATCGAAAAAACCTGCTTTCAAGGGAACCATATGATCCACGTTCTGCCCAAAAGGGAAAAACAGCAGTCGAATGTATTCGACAAGGACATTGAACTGGGTACAAAAATAACTCCATCGATCAACCGTCCCGGTTTCTCTCGTAAGGATGGAAACATCCTCCAGGAGGTTTTCAAATTTTAATCCCCTCATGGAGGAAAGAAAATAAAGGGCCAAGAACGTCAGAAGCGCACCCAGGGGAACAAGCCGGATCAACTTCTTTTTCCATCCCTGCCAGGACCTGTCAAAAAGAAAATATTCCACCAGAAGAATGATGCCGGGCAGTGTCGCGGCATTTTCCTTGCTCAAAAATGCAAACACGCCAGAAAGAACGGTTGCAGCAAAATAAAATGGGATTTTGAAAGAGAAAGCTGCAGCACTTTTTTTATCTGCATCGGGTTTGAGCGAATCGTTTCCCCCCAATCCTTCCATGTTTAGCTGTAGATTTCTTGCCTGGATATATAAAAGCACCGAAGCCAGATAAAACATGGCGGACATGGACGCGTATCGTTGTACAATGTAGGTGACGGCCTGTGTTTGAATGGGGTGCGCAACAAAAAGCAATGCCACCCACAGCGACATGGATGGGATCTTTGATGATGAAAAAACCATTGCGTTTGACTTCTGGGTGGGTGGGGTTGGTTTACGAATTCTCTTTTTCCGTTTGCGATGGGCTTGAGAAGCAACAGGAGGCTCGCTTTGTTCCCCCTGGAAAAGTGATAACCGACCCAACACATTGAGTGCAAGAAAATAGACAAGAACCCCGTTAGTCAAATGAATTAGAATATTTACCAGGTGGTATCCAACAGGGTTGAGTTTTCCAAATTGATAATTAAGTGCAAAGGAGAACTCAACAATTGGACGGTGAGTTTTGAGTCCTTTCAGGGAAACATAGTTCTCTAAATCCCTGATTTTTTCTTTGTTTTCAATTTGAACTTTCCCGTCAAAGACAAACGGGACACTGTAGGTGTTGCTGTAGATCACAAGAACAGTCGCGGCGATCAGTATCAATGCAAACCACGGGTTTGCCAAAACACTTCCAGAATGCTTAAATTTCATGGACAATCGCCTCGTTCCACCATTAGCCATCACAGTCTCCTATAGCACATAAGAAGGTTTATTTCAAAACAAAACCCCTGGTTTTTCACTCTTTTTCTTGACAGGAGATTCAAAAACATGACATAGTCTGTGGCATCCTTGAATTTCACATAACTCACTGAATAGACTTAAGAACATGGAAATGA
>JAGHDR010000332.1 GCA_021159825.1 Deltaproteobacteria bacterium
ACCCAGGGTCACATTGACCGCATTGGAGAAGTGAAGGAGCTTCAGTGGAATAAGTCCCTGGTCATGATACATGGCAACCACCGCGTCAAAACGACCGGCAGCGGCCTGATGGAACAGCGTGTCAGCGGGAAACGGCCCTTCCACATCAATCCCTTGCTTTTTCGCCTGGGAGACGGCCGGCATAATAATGTCCTGCTCTTCAGTTCCAAAGAGTCCTTCTTCACCCGCATGGGGATTCAGGGCGGCTACCGCCAGACGCGGCCGGGAAAGCCCAAAGTCTTCCTTCAGCGCTTTGGCTGTAATCAGAATGGTTTTAGATACCCCATCCCGATCCAGCAGGTCAGGCACGGCTTTCAAGGCGCAATGGATGGTTGCCAGCGCCACCCGGAGTTTAGCCCCCGCCAGCATCATCACGTAATCTTTTGCGTTCGTTTTTTGCGCAATCAACTGGGTATGGCCGTCATACTTGTACCCGGCCTCATGCATGAGCACTTTGCTGATGGGAGCGGTGACCATCCCCTGGATTTCATCCTGAACCGCCATGTCCACGGCAGTCAGAATATAGTCCACCATGGCTTTCCCTCCCGCCACAACAGGTCTGCCCGGTTCTATGGCCTCCGGACTCAGATTGGACAGGGGAATCAGATCAATCACACCCGGCCTGCTCACTGCCTGGGCAAGGGCTGAAATGCTGTGAATCGTCATCCCTTTGACGATGGATTCAGGGGATATTTCTGTCATTCGTGAAATAGTAGCGGAAAGCACGGCGCTATCTCCCAGGACCACGGGGCGGCAGACCTCATAAACCTGTCTGTCAGTCAGGGCCATGGCGACGATCTCAGGGCCGACACCCGCTGGGTCTCCCATGGTAATGCCGATATAAGGTAGGGGTTTCCAAATCAAGTAAGGGTTATCCATTTTTCCCATCTCTTCCAATTTTGAATGATAAATGATAAAACATAGGGGCGCTCCAATCCCTAGGCACCAGGCATCTCTTTTCCTGATCCTTGACCGGTTAAGAGTATGCCCGATTTGGCAGGGGGTTTCAACGGTTTTTAACGACAACATTACAACGGTAAGACAATGAACAACACCCGTCAAATTGCTTTTGGCTATTCCACCTGGTGCAACATTAAATGCGACCATTGCGTGGCCGCCCACGATGGCTCATTGGAAATGAAAATGGCGCTCGAAAATGCCATTCAAATCATTGAGGAAATGTCCCGTTCAGACGTCGCAGGCATCAGTTTCACCGCAGGAGAACCGTTGTTGTATTTAAACGACATGAAGGAACTTGTTCAAAGGTGTAAACTGCAAAACATCTATTCAAGAATTGTCACCAACGGTTACTGGAGCAAAACCCGGGACCGTTCAAATGAAGTGGTGTCGGCCCTGAAGGACGTCGGATTATCCCAATTGAGAATCAGCTTCAGCCGCTGGCATCAGAAGAATGTGAGCCGGGAAAACATCCTCAATGCTGCGCTGAGTTGCCAAAGGTATGGGCTTGATTATTTCATATCTTTTGTTACGGATTTTAGAAAGGAAGACGATGCTCAGGAACAGTTTCTTCAGGACAACCAACTGAAGTATTTTCCGGAACCTCTCATCTATTTCGGCAACGCAGAAGGGATTACCCCGCCTCCTGTTTTCACGGATTATCCCGCCCATCGGTGTGCCATGAGTCCCTACCTGTCACCCGAACTGGACATGTTTGCCTGCTGTGATGCCGGAACCCAATTTACCAAAACAGATGCTTTTTATCTGGGCAACCTGAAAAACCATTCCGTTGACCATCTGTTTCAAAAAAAGGAAAAGAACCTGCTTTTTCACCTGATCAAAACCATGGGGCTTACGGCCATGGCGTCATTTCTGGGGTTCAAGGCCAGCGAAATCGTTAAATATAGAAAATGCAACCTGTGTGAAGCGCTTTTTAATTCACCAGATCACCTTGAACATCTGAAAGAAATCGCAACAACGGAGCTTCTCCACTGGACGCGGTAAAGCTCGGAAGCTTATGACTCGGAAAATATGTAAAACCCCTACCAATCGGTTAATGCCTCGTCTTTCTTGAGCAGAATCCGAGCATCGGCAACGGCAAGCCCATTTTCATAAGCGATGACCGGATTGAGGTCGATTTCCTGGATATCCTTGTAGGACCCCACAATTTCAGAAACAGTCAGCAGGAGATTCCGGAGTGCCTTTCGATCCACCGGGGGGCTGCCCCGAAAACCGTTCAGCAGATCCACGGATCGGATCCGCTCAATCATCCTGCGGGCGGTACGCCCCGATATGGGCAATACGCGGAAGACCACATCCTTTAACACCTCCACGAGGGTACCACCGATACCGAACATGATCACAGGTCCAAACTATAGTAGTCCTCATATGACTTGATACTATTTTTGAGCCAGTTATCCTCGATATATAAGGTCGATTTCAGTCCTTAAACAGATCAAGTCATATGGGGATGCCTATAGACAGGAATACTGTAATACCTGAGCAGGTCGAGGGAATGCGGCCGTGCATAGTTGTACAGGTTGTGGACCACAATGGGCTTGCCCATATCCTTGACCAACTTTCCCATCCGGTGAGCCGCATCTTCCTCTACAAACGCCAGACTTTCCGCAAAACGGATGTTATAACCGCCAAAAAGGCCCACCAGTAGCAACCCGCCCACCTGGGGATCATGAAGCATGATTTTAGCGCAATCTGCGAAAACCGCCGGATTTTCATCGGCCCCTCCCGCGACATCAACCGGATTTCGGGTTGACGCCCCCACAGGCAGCAGGGCCTTGAGCTTTTTTTGGGTTTTTTCACCCATGGGTGGAATATACACGCCCAGGTCCGTCCACTTGTCCGCTGCAATGGTGGCATGGCCACCGCCGTCCGCAAGGATGGCGATGTTCTGATTTTTGATATGGGGAAGGCTGGCCAGTGTTTCGGCTGCGGGAAACAATTCATCGGAATCTTCGATGACAATAATGCCGGCCCTTCGAAAAGTAGTTCGGGCTACTTCAGACATGCCTGCCAGAGCACCTGTATGAGACCCCGCTGAAAGCTTTCCCGCAGCGGAACGACCACTCTTGAGCATCACGATGGGCTTTTTCCGGGTGGTCTGATAGGCCTGTTGAAGGAAACGGCGACCATCCCGCATCCCTTCCACATACATGAGGATGGTCCGGGTATGGGGGTCTTCCTGAAAAAAGGCCAGATACTCGTGGAACTTAAGATCCGCCTCGTTCCCGATGCCCACGTAATAGGAAAACCCTTGACGGCTCTTGATGGCGGCTTCTGTAATGAGCGTCAGGGCCATGTTGCCGCTCTGAGAAATCAGAGCGATATGGCCTTTGGGCACCTCTTTAAGGCCCACCAGGTTCATATTGCTGTGGAGATTCATCATACCTGAGGTGTTCGGGCCGATCACCCGAATCTCATGTTCTCTTGCAATGGTAACGAT
>JAGHDR010000304.1 GCA_021159825.1 Deltaproteobacteria bacterium
CAACCACCACCGAACACCCCACGCAGGCCACCCGCTCAATGCTGAATTCCCGGTCCGGGGTGGTTTCCCCATGGCTGATTCCGAGCTTTCGTTCAAAATTCTCTAAGATGATATCACCCCCCCGTACATGACAGGCGGTACCCAGGCAGACCTTCATGTGGTGTTTCCCTGGCGGGTGAAACCGGAATTGATTATAGAAGGTCGCCACGCCATATACTTCGCAAACAGCCAATTCAAGGGTATCGGCCACCATCTGAAGGGCATTGGGCAACAGGTGGGCGTGCTGCTCCTGGATCATCTGAAGCATGGGGATAAGGTTTTTCCTCTCTTTTTCAAACCCAGCAAGCCGATCCTCAATATCCTCCAGCATGGCTGCTTCCAGGGCGCGAATATCGTCATCCACAAGGATCTCCGTATTTAGCTCATAGCTCATGGCTGTTAGCTAAGAGCTATGAGCTATGAGCTTTTTTTGTTAAATATTTTCCATGGCGCCCAGCGCACCGTGGAGTCGGTCCCGAAGCAGAAAACAGAGGTTTTCCAACAAGCTGAATCCCAGGTCGTGGTTGCCCATCATGATTTCTCTCAGCTCCGTTCCATTGACGCTGACCACTGTTGTGGGCTTTCGGCACACGGCCGAACTCATAAGGGGGTGGGGCTGCCCCAGCAGGGTCGACCAGCATTTCATGGCACGCCCTTTCCCCAGAAGTCCGATCACGACGTTGCCCTTGCGGGTTCCCAGGTCCATGGACCGTTCCAAGGAAACGTGTCCTTTTGCGATCACGTAAAGATATTCACCGAAATCCCCTTGGGAGAAAACATATTCCCCCGGTTCATAATTTCGCACTCGGCACAGGCCGATGATGTTCTTGATGTAAGGTTCTTGAAGACCCTTGAAGAATTCGCACCCTTCCAAGACTTGTTTAATTTCGTTGCGATCCATTTTCATCTCCTGGGGTTCATTATTGTCCATAGGTTACCGAAGGAAAAAGTTTGCCATCCGTATGGGGCAGGAAAAGGGCTGCAATATATTCGTCGGTAAAGGGCTGATGGGTGGACAATTCGATATTGGTCATGGACCTGGATATGTTCAGACAAGTTTCAAAGGCACTTTCTGAAAGCAGACAGGCCCGTGCCCCCGTCAGGGAACTGTTGCCGATGAATTTGATTTTCTCCAGCGGTATATCGGGCAGAAGCTCGATGGCCACCGACTTTTCTATATTGAGAAAGCTGCCGAACCCCCCTGCCACATACAGGGTGTCAATCATGTCGAACCCCAGCCCGATATAATCCATGAGGGATTTAATGGCTGCGAACACCGCACCTTTGCTCTTGATAAGGTTGTCGATATCCGATTCGGTGATGACCACATTGGCCGCAGTTTCCGTTTCGTCGGCGTAAGCAATGATGTATTCGGGAATGCCGTCTTCAACATCCAGACGGGCGTCTTCCCGCTGCCGGTGAAACTTGCCGTCCTGGCCGATGATGTTGTTTCGTACCAGCTCGTAAATGCAGTCGATAAGCCCGGAGCCACAGATCCCCCGGGGTTTTTTGCCCCCAATGGTTTCATAATGCAGTTCACCGTCCCCGACAACCACTTTCTCAATGGCGCCGTCGGTGGCCCGCATGCCGCAACGGGTCCCCCCCCCTTCAAAGGCGGGACCTGCGGAAGCCGAGCAGCACACCAGCCAGTCCTGGTTGCCGATGGCGATTTCACCGTTGGTGCCGATATCGATGAGGCACTTGACTTCTTCATGTTCCGATATGCCGCTTGCCAGAACACCCGCGACGATGTCTCCCCCCACATAAGAGGCGACACAGGGCATGACGTTCAGTATACCCCGGGGATTGATACGGATGCCGATCTCGGAAGCCCGGATTTGGGGGAATTCATCGGTGGTGGGCACATAGGGATCCAGGCGAATGGAGCAGGGGATTAACCCCAGGAGCAGGTGGGTCATGGTGGTATTGCCGGCCGCCACAATGACGTCGATCTCTTCGCGGGAAATTCCCCGTTTTTTAACAAGTCTTGCAATCAGGGTGTTGATATTCTTGACCACGGCCTGTTGAACCAGGTCCAGCCCCCCCTTACCGCAGGCGAATATGACGCGCGAAATCACGTCTTCTCCAAAGCTGGCCTGCTTATTGTGGCACCCTTCCACATCCAGCACTTCGCCGGTGTTCAAATCCAGCAGCTGGGCCACCACCGTGGTGGTCCCCACATCCACGGCCAGGCCATAATTAGACCGGGCCGTATCAAAGGGTTCAATTCGCAGAATCCGATAGTTTTCCCCATATTTGGCTACCGTCACCGTTACTTTCCAGTCGTTTTCACGCAGCTTTGTGGAAAGGGTCTGCAAGCAGTCCAGCGGAATATCAAAGGTATGCCATCCCATCTCTTTTCGTAGTTCCCTGGCGATTCGTTCCACATCAGGCACATTGTCTTCCACAGTGGGTGCTGAAAGGGCCAGATAGGACTTTTTGACAAGGGGATTCAGTTCCAGTTTCGCCGTGGTCTGGCTTTCACCGCCGGTCATGATTTTAGAGGCATCCACGCGGGATTCCGCTGGAATGATGATTTCCAGGTCGTCATGGATCCGGGTCTGGCAAGCCAGAACATACCCTTTCATGATTTGATCCTGTGAGAAAAAGCCCTTTGCATGCGCTTCGGCATCGGCGCGGCCCTTTGCCACCTGTACACGGCATTTGCCGCAGACCCCCTCGCCGCCGCAGAGATTGGTGATAAACACATCGGCTTGCTGGGCGGCCTCCGCAATGGTGGTGTCGTCTGCTACGTCAACAGATCGGTCCGCGGGCAAAAAATGAACTGTGTGGTTACCCATTCTGATACCTCCGATATTTTATGCCGTAAAGGATTGTAACTGATGAATACGGGTTTTTATATACAACAAACAAACCTTGAATGTGAAGGAAAAAGCAAAATTTCCCGGAACTGGTTGACAAGAAAATCGTCTGCACGTATGGTTCCAAAATTGGGTAATTCGGGGGACACAATACGAAATTTTCAATAGACGAACTCCAAAAAAAAATATCAAGAATTCCGTTAGGATGAGTGAACTGGCAGGCCTCTTGGAGGTGAACTGCGCATTGATATGTTTGAGGTGTTGTTGCGGAAACAACTCCGGAATAAAAAGACCGGACCGAAAAATCATGGGGAGAAAGGGGAAATCAATAATTTTGTATAGTGCCCCCCCCTGAATTTTCGAGTTTCTACAAGATTTAAAGCACCTTAACCCGTTTGAGCCAGCCCGGTCGCTCCTTTTCCACCGCTTCCATGGCTGTGGAAGAACCGAGGACTTTGACCACGCCTTCCTCCGCCACTGCCCTCAGGACCCTGCCCATGGCCTTGAAATGAGCGGTTGTGGTTCCCAAAAGCTCTTCCCGCACTTGTTGTCTCAGATTTTCGGTATCGTTTGTCAGATATCGAATCATCGAAACGAACCCCCTGGCATCCGGCAGCATGTGGCTGTCCAGATCTCCAACGGCGCCGATAATGCTTTTGGTCAATTCGTCTTTCGAAAGGGTTTCTTCTTCCAGAAACTGCGCGGATCGATCAAAGATATCCAGGGTTTGAACCAGGTTCGGGTCCCGGTAGGAAACAAGGGTCAATACCCCGGAGATGCGATCCAGTATGCAGAAGGCCCCATAGGCCCCCCCCTGTACCCGAATATGATCCCACAACCAGGCATTGCGCACATATCTGGTAATGGCCAGGGCCGAGCCGTGAAATTCATACCCCAATTCCGTGAGATCCGCGCCTTTGCCCACATAGTTTACCTGGGATGGAATGGTCATCCCTTCAAAAAGAGGCTTGCTGTGACTGGGCCAATCCGCCTTCGAAATACCGGATGGTGAAATCGGTGCATCCGGCAGGGCACGTAGCAACCGGCGCATGCGAGGTTCAAAGCGGTTCCATCCGGAAGCATCTATGGTAATATTGGACAAAACGGTCTTTCGGTTCACCAGTATGCGGTGAATATTCTTCAAAGCGGCAAGGACCTTCGCCCAGTCTTTTTCAATGTCCAGGGCCAGCTGCCTGACAAAAAAGAGATAGCTGATGCCCCCCATTTGTTCGGAAGCCCAGTGGGATTCGGAAAAATGGGATTTTAAACGCAGGTTCACCATCTGGTGGCCAGCGGGTATCAGTTTTTGTTCAACCCGGGCCTTTTCCTCCATGACCATTTGCCTGAAACGTTCCCGGTTGTCTAATTTAACCGTAAGCAGCACATCCTCAAAAATCTGAATCAGCGCATCGGCCTGGTGGTTCATGGCTTTTCCCCGAAGAAACAGCCAGGCAATACTGCCTTGGGCGCCATGAACATCCGACGTAATGGATACGGGATGGATACCCCCTGTTTTTCGGCTGATGCGTTGCGTAAGTGATACGAAATCTTCCGTTTCCGTCCCCATTTCAACAAAAGCCCGCCCCAGCAGGGGAATATAGGGTACATATTCAGCGGGCAGATGTTGAAGGTCAAGACCCAGATCCATGTATACAATACCATTGGTAAACAGGTCGTGGAGCAGAATGGGCGTGCCCTTTTCATCCGTTTCAACCAGGGGGATAATTTTGTTTTGCGGCGCCATATCTTCCCGCTTCAGCATGGGAATGGTGGCCAGGGCTTCGGGGGAATCCGGTCTTTCCTGAAGACGCTTCAGCGTCAAAGTGTTTTCCTGGACCGCTTGCAGCGCTTTTTCATCCATGCCGGTTCTGGCTTTTAGAAGCCTTCTCTTTTCAGCGTCCGCCTCCCTTTTTCTGAGGTCTGAATCGGGCGCCAGAACCAGGGTGGACCGATGGGGATTTGAAAGAAATGCTCGGTCAATCAGACGTTCAAAATAGTTGGGCTCGGCGGCAATTTGTTTTTTGAGCCGTTCAAGGGGACCTTCAAAGGCCAGCAGATCCAGGGGATCTCCGCCGTAAAGCCAGGTGGTGAGGGACCGCAGCATCAGGGAAAGGCCCCGGGGAAAACTGCCGGTGTTGTTTTCCCGCAGGCGGAATTCGATGGTGTTGAGGGCCGCCGCCACCGTATGGGGATCAATGCCCGAAAGGCTGAGAGATTTCAGGGTATCCAGGATAAGATCCTCGATTTTCTGTGCATTCTCCGTTTCAATCCCCTTGAGGCCGGTGGAAAAGCACATTTGCCGGAGTTCGGTTTCCAGTCCACCGCCGGTTAAATCCTCCCCCAGCCCCGAATCGATAAGTGCTTTTCTGAGAGGGGAGGCGGGCATGCCCAGCAGGATGTACTCAAGGATGCGCAGGGAAAAATTGACATCCACACGGGTTGTTTCCTCCAGCAGCCAGTTCACGGTGATCATCCCCCTGGGGTTTGTCCCATCCTGTTCGCCCGCCATATAGGGCCTGACCCGTTTTTTGGGTTTGTCAAAGGGTAATTGCAGTTGGACATTGGAATCCACCGGAACAGGTTCAAACGCGTTCAACACGGCCTCCAGGCGATGCAGACGTTCTTCAGGATCATCATCACCATAAAAAAAGATGCGTGCGTTGGATGGATGATAATACCGTTCATGAAAGGCGTAAAACTGCTCATAGGTGAGGTCGGGGATCTGTTTGGGATCACCGCCTGAGTCCAGGCCATAGGCATTATCGGGAAACAGGGACTGAAGGGAATATTCGGAAAGCACATTATCCGGTGAAGAATAGGCCCCTTTCATTTCGTTGAATACCACCCCTTTGAACACCATTTCGGCCTCTTTTTTTTCCAGTTCAAAATGCCATCCTTCCTGCTGAAAGATGGCGGGAGTGATCTGCGGGTAGAACACCGCATCCAGGTAGACATCCATGAGGTTATAAAAATCCTGAAGGTTTTGGCTGGCCACGGGATAGCAGGTTTTGTCCGGGTAGGTAAAGGCGTTTAAAAAGGTCTGGAGCGACCCTTTCAGAAGCTCCACAAAGGGTTCTTTGACGGGATACTTTTTGGATCCGCAAAGAACGGAATGCTCCAGAATATGGGCCACACCCGTTGAATCAAAAGGCGGTGTGCGAAAAGTGATACCGAACACTTTGTTCTCGTCATCACTGATCATGGAAAGAATTTCAGCCCCTGTTTTCCGGTGACGGTACAGACGGGCTTCGGTTTTCAGTTCCGTTATTTCCCGTTTTTCGATCAGTTCAAATGCGTTCAGCGCTTTCATAGACTCCTCCGGGCGACGGTGCGGGTTTTCTTCTGGGTTTCTTTTTGCATCGAATAACCTATATGCCACAAGAAGCAGGAAAATGACAAGCCCATATAGTTCCATTTGTCGCCGACGGCACTGGTTCAGTTGAATAGGCAAAAAGATGTGGCCCCCCAGATTATGCCTTATAAAACAGTTGCTTATGCCAACCATCGCGTCTCGTGGAAAGGCGCCCTAACCCATTGATATAATTGAATCGCCCATTCAACTGAACCCGTGCCAACGAGGGGATTCCCCCTGAATTCAAGCAACTTTAAAAGTAGCGAAAAACCATCGGTTGCCTAATTTCAGGGTTGTTGACACTGGGATTTAATCTGATCATAATAATGGACAAGAAGAGGATAACGCTTGGTTCTGGGTTTATGAACATGATCAAAAAAATTACCATCACCATGGGCCTGTTGATGTTTTGCCTGTCGTTCAACGGTTCTTTTGTACGTGCGTCGGCTTACGAGCAGGAATTTGCGGTGAGACCTGACCCCATCCTTTCAGGCGGCGCCAATCAATTGGATTTGCGTTTCAACATCAGTCATGCGAGGGTTACCCTCAAACTCTCCGAAGACCCCAGTTTCATTGTAAAAGTCCTTGTGAAATGCGATAATGAGGAGAGTATACCCGTATCCTCGGAAGCTTTCTCGGAGGGCACCTTTTCAGTGTTTTTTTCATCGGGTGCGGTTAGTGTAGAGGGCATGGCGAACCCCTTACACGACTGGGAAATCCAGATCGGTCTGAGCCTTTCCCTGTTTCACCCTGCCCTGGGTTGAAACAGGTTTTTTTGTTCCTGAGCCTTGAGCAGCCGCATGGTTTTGACTGCCGGCGGGGACGGAATGATAAGACGGGTGTCCACTGTTGGTTTTTCATCCGGAGGCAACCCCGCTGCAACCCGGTTCCGGTGGCAGGAAAGGCACCCTCTCCCGACCGGGGCGATGGTGTGAGGGACATAGGGCGTGAAAGCCCATCCCCGTCCATTTCCGTCCCCCCTTTGTGGGGCAATGCTGTCAAGGGACACATGCCCATTTTGGTCTGCGGCGGAGATCAGGTATTGATATCGCGGTCGCACAATGGCAAAACGCCCCTCTTGATCCACACCCAAAGGCATGGGCTCCCATCGCCTGAACCGCCAGCCCATGGACCAGATTCCCGGTCTTTTTTCGCCGGACAACCAGTCTGTTGAAACGGGGTAGCCCACCACATCTTTTGCCGTGTGTATCTTCAGCTCTTTTTCAATCTTTGGGTCCCCCTGAACCGTTCGGTCAGTCCATTTGTAGTCCTGGATGATTTCTTCCCGCATAACGCTCAAACCATAATCCTGGAAGGACCACTGCGCGTGGCAGGCACTGCACCGAACATTCTTGTGGGCATCAATGCGATGGGCGGCTGAGGTGGCGGAAAACAAAGGTAGAGGATGCTTTTGTCCTTTGTTCTTGGAAACAAAATGAAAACCGCCAGGCTCTTTGTTAATGGCCAAAATAGATGGATCCGGAAAATGCCCCCCGAATCCCCCGTGACAATCCCTGCAAGACCGCTTGGGAACTTCCATTTGGTAACTGTAGGAAACCCCATTTCCCATGACGTCTTTTCGTGTGTGGCAATCGATGCACCAGAGGCCCCTTTCGGCATGGATATTTTTGGACAGGTGGTGATAATCCAACCCATGGGTCCTGGGTTTCGGTTTTCCCTGAATCAGCGGGGAGCGGAAAACGTCATGGTAATCATGCTCAAAAAGTCCTTCATAGTCGGCGCCCACGTGGTTCTGGTGATGACAGTGGAGGCACTGTTCGTTGGGGATCTGCCGGGTCCAGGTGTGTCTGGTCGGATAGCCGGTCTTGGATTTTGAGATGGCCGGGTCCTTTCCCTGGTAACGACCGTCATTACTGTAATGCATGTGGCATGCGGCGCAGCCGGTGGCCCGATAAAGGCCGGTCCCTCCGGGCCCCCGCGTATGGATATGGCATCTCAGGCAGCGCCTTCGCAGAAAATCGTCCACGAGATTCTCCGGTTTTGGGGGGGCATGAGAAAAATCAGGATCCGGCAGGGGCTCAAGGGGACCTTTAATACCATAGACGGCCGGAGCTGCCGTTTCCTGAGCACCCCAGAGAAAACGGGTCTGGTTGATTAC
>JAGHDR010000378.1 GCA_021159825.1 Deltaproteobacteria bacterium
ATTCTGCCCTGCACGAATACCTGTCCGGCGGGGATCGACGTGGCCCGCTATGTCCGTTTGATTGCCGAAGGCCGCTATCAGGATGCCATTGAGGTCATCCGCGAAACCGTTCCATTGCCGTACACCCTGGGTTGTGTTTGTCCCCATCCGTGCGAAGATGCATGCCGGCGGGGTGAGATCAATGAAGCCATCAGCATCCGTGCGCTGAAGAAATTTGTGGCGGAACGCGATACCGGACGTTGGCGCGAAAAATTGAAGATTCTTCCTGATACCAGCAAAAAAGTGGCCGTTGTCGGCGCCGGTCCGGCTGGACTGACTGCGGCCTGGTTCATCAGAAAGCAAGGTCATGCAGTCACGGTGTTTGAAGCTTTGGACAAGGGTGGCGGAACCATGCGGAGCGGCATCCCTGAATACCGCCTGCCACGCCATGTGTTGGATCAGGAAATTAAGGACATTGAAGATATCGGGGTGGAATTTCGCTATAATACGCGGGTTGAATCACTTGACGGTCTTTTTGACCAGGGATTTGACGCCGTCTTCCTGGGGATGGGTGTCACAAAGGGCACCACAATGGGAATTCCCGGAGAAGATGACCCGCGCGTATTGGATGGCCTGTCGGTATTGCGGAAAATTAACCTGGAAAGCAAATCTGAGCTCAAAGGCCGGGTCGCCGTCGTGGGTGGCGGAAACGTGGCTATTGATGTGGCGCGCTGTGGCTTGCGCACCGGTGCAGATCAGGTCTCCATGTTGTATCGGCGCACGCGCCAGGAAATGCCCGCCTCACCGGAGGAAATCGAGGCTGCCTTGAATGAAGGCGTTAAAATTGATTTTTTGGTGGCTCCCATTGGCATCACAGCTCAGGACAACTGCCTGCAAGTCCAATGTATCCGCATGGAACTGGGAGAACCCGATGCCGGCGGCCGCCGTCGTCCGGTTCCCGTTGAAGGGAGCGAATTTATGTTAGAGGTCGATCGGTTTGTCATGGCCATCGGACAAAAAGCCATTATCCCCGAAGGCTTTGAAATTTCACTGAACAGGCTCGGGTACATCGAGGCCGAGAATGGCAGAGTGCTCAACCGGAAAAGGGTGTTCACCGGCGGCGACGTGATGAGCGGTCCGGCAACCGTCATTGAAGCGATTCATACGGGACGCGTTGCAGCCTCCGAAATTGACAAATACCTCGGCGGCACCGGCGACATTATGCAACGCTTCATCCCTGAGGAACCGGAAACCAAACGCTTGGGTAGAGATGAAGGCTTCGCTTATTATAAACGGATACACGAAGAGATGATGCCGGTGGAGGAGTGTTTAAAAGGTTTTGACGAGGTTGAACACGCCTTCGATGAAAAAATGGCCCTGGAAGAAGCGAAACGATGCTTACGCTGTCAGTTGCGATTAACCATTTCGAAGGTTCCTATGCCCCCTGAAAAATAGATCCCACTGCCCAACCCCCCCCCTCGTTCCTACGCTCTGCGTGGGAACGAGAGCGCCTGGGGACGTCCAGAGCAAATTAGTCCAACGCTCCGGTTTTATATTTCATTGAACAATATTGAGGAAATCTCTCGGGGTTAAAATGCGGATGTTCCGACACTTGTTTTGGGGGAAATGTTTGGTGTTACCGGTGATAAGGGCATCGGTTTTTGCATGAAGCGCCACGGCTAAATAAATTTCATCATCAGGATCGGGGAGACGAATATGGCAAGGATGGGGATCAACTCGGCTCCCGATGGCTTCAAGTTTCTCCAAAAGAATCTGACCTTCGATTTTAGTATGACTCAATTTCGGTTTCAGGAATGTATCCGAGATTTCCCGAAGGATGTCGCTTGAATAAAAGATGTCGCAACACAGAACAGCTTTTTCAATAACCTGTTGACAAGCGTTGCTACCCAAGGCGGCTGAAACGAATACATTGCAATCAATGACGAGTCTCATGTTTTCAAAGATTTCTTCCCGGCTTTTTGGTCCGTCCGGACTTGTCCCACAACTCCAATTGCCGCTTCCATGATTTCTTCATCGCTCATGCGGGCATAAGGACTTTTTTTGTTTATCGCGGCAAAGGCTTTCCGAAGCTTCCCGGCAATTTTTTTTCGGTCAAGGACGGTTTGGGGTTTCAACAAGATGCCGTCCTCGCTAATGGTTGCCTCAAGCATATCCCCCACATCCAGCGGCACCTTTCCCCGGATGGATGAAGGAATCGTGATCTGATAGCGTTGCTTAACCTTGACAAGCGGCATGGCGCCCCCCTTTTCAAGTTTTACTGTGGTCATGGTTTGAAAGTGTGAGAATCAAACACATTTTAACGCCTGGTTTAGTAAAATACAATAAAAATTTTAATCCCCCTGGTTCCCATGCTCTGCGTGGGAACCAGAGCGTTTTTTTTGATCCTTATATCGGAGTTTTAGAACAAAGAAGATTCGCTTTGCCGATTGACAAATAGAGCATCAGCCATTCCGGTGCCATGGCGCGGCATTTTATCCGTCTCTCCCTGGAGGGAGAAAACCGTTATCGGCGATTTTTTTCCTTTGATGTCATAATCGCCTTCCTCGTGGAATCGGAAAAAATCTTCAGCCGCCTTTTTGATGGCACTGGAAACCCATATGCCCCCTGGGTTAGCCAGGGATTCCAGGCGCGCCGCCAGGTTGGTGGCATCACCAACGGCGGTGTAGTCCAGCCTCAGGTTGTCGCCGATGGCGCCCACCACTACGGTGCCGGCATTCATGCCGATGCGCAATTGAAACAACACCCCATATCGCTTTTTCACGTCGCGGGTGTAGTCTTTCATTCGGTCCTGGACCCGCAATGCCGCGTGGCATGCCCGATGGATATTGTCTTCATAGACAACGGGAGCGCCGAAAAGCGCCATGACCCCGTCTCCCGTATACTGGTTGATGGCCCCGCCGGCGCCATGGATTTCCTGCCCGAGAATCTCAAAACAACCGTCCATGATATCGTGCACATCTTCGGGGTCGAGATTTTCAGAAAGGGTGGCAAATCCCACCACATCCGCGAAAAAAACGCTGACGTGCTTTCTCTCTCCCTCGAGCGCAGCACGGCTGACCAATATTTTTTCCAGCAGAAAGGGCGGGGTGTATTCCCTGGGGGAACGGTTGGCGTAGCCGGGAAACACGGGCGGGACGGGGTCCAGGGATTGGCCGCATTTCCCGCAGAAATTCATACCTTCCGGATTTTCAAATCGGCAGTTTGAACATTCCATAGGCCATAAAGGACTTAGGGAACTTCCAAAAAACAATCTACCCATCCTGCTTGCCCTTTTGTCCGTCTTATACGTTGTGATAACAGGCACATAGCACACTATTCACCTGCCATCACGCCTTGAAGACAAACAAAAGTTCTGCACGATATGGGTAAATTATTTTCTTCCAGTTCCCTTAAAGCCCTTCCAGGTATGCCTCCATTTTTTCAACCGAAAGCACCGTCTCCTGGGGAACTTGCTCGCCGTTTACAAAAACGCTTGTGGCACTTCGAAGTTTATACTTCATGGCCTCCATGGAATCATTGGTAAAAATTCCCAGTTTAATGTGATCCCCCATCTTCTCTTTGATTTTTTCGGCCACACCTATGGCCGCCTGACAGCTCCTTCACCCGGGATTTCCGCTGTGAAACACCACCACATCAATCATCTTTTATATCTCCTTTCAATGCATGATCATGAAATATTTTTTCAGCGGCGGTTTTCTTTTGAATATCGCGCTGAATGGTCTCAGGGTTTTTGTTTTCGGTCAACATCACATCCACACCGGCACCAGAAAAGACATAACCGGATCTCTTTCTATTAAACCCTTTTGGATTATAGACCGTGCTAACGCCTTTTTCAAGGAGCCACTCGCTGACTTTGATCCCTTTTACCCTATTTTTTCAGGGGTTGGCTGTTTTCCGGTTCAGATAGGTCAGTGCTTTTTCATAAACCGCCTTGATGCGAAGGGAGTCCGAGGGAAGGGCCTTCCGAATCCGTCCAAGATATCCTTTCTCCCGAACGATCTGAAAGGTTCGCCGAAAGTTCACGTCGTAAATCCATCCGACCTGAAGCAGCTTGAAATCGTTTAATGTTCCGAGGTCCTTCATCTGCACGATTTCCCCTTTCATAAGGGAGCTGTAAACCGCATCGGAAATATCGGGCGTGTCCGGAAGATTCAATTCAATGGTCGGGTTTCGTTCTTGATGGGCATCACGGTAGTAATCGGTCACCACCCGCCAGATGTCCACTTTGTCCGCATCTCGCAGGAGCTTCATGAAGAACAGGTCTCGACCATTTTCCCGGCTCGGCAGGGCCGCACGGTTATGACATTTTACCGCACGAATGATGGTTCGGGCAATTTGCGAATCAATGCCTTCCAGAATCGCATTTTCCTCAATAACCTTGACGCCTAAGAGGGCATGGTTTTCACTTCGCCCATCGGAAAAGGTTTTATATCGGCTAAATTGCTCGAACCGTCCAATATCGTGTAGCAGGGCCATCGCTTCAGCCATACAAAGGTCTTCGCCCGTGAGCCCCTCGTGTCCACCGATATCCAGAATAGCCTCGCAAACTCGGCGAGTGTGGGCCTGTTTTAAGTTCAAGGCCGACTGAATGTTGGGGTCCGGAGAATTGAATTGTTTAATATATTGTTCAAACCGGTTTTTGAGTTCCGGTAGATAGGTCCTCATATCCATTCATCAAGCCTTTCACCTTTCCATGGTCATCCCGTTACACTTATTTAAAGGGGTCTTATCACAAACAAAACCTTGTTGCCACCCGGACTTTCATGGAACCGTTTATATGATCCTATAATTGGGGTTCAGCTTTGTTCTCCCGGCAGGGTTTGGTACTGGTTCAGTTGAATAGGTAATTCAATTATATCAATAGGTTATGGCGTCTTCCAAGAAGGCATAATAATTGACATAAATAATTGTTTTAACCGGCATAATTTTGGAATCCACGTTTTTTTACCTATTCAACTGAACCAGTGCCCTGTTCCGAGTTTAACGTTTTTCATTCAGCTTTCTTGAAGGAGCCTGGCCTGATCCGGGAGGTTAAAATTACCCGTACTGAACGGCCAGGTCATAACCCACGTGTACAACAGCGAAAATATCCTGAACATCATTATTCTGTTTTTCCCATTTTTTCAGCCCTTAAAGGAGCCTTTCCATAGCATCCGAAAGGATTCTTTCGGATTGGACCCCAACAAATCTCTGAATTTCTTTGTTGTTTTTGAAAATGATCATGGTGGGGATGCTCTGTATTCCCAATGTTGCCGCAATATCCTGATTTTCATCGACATTCATCGCCGCAATGATGGCTTTTCCTTCATATTGCGTTGAAAGCTGTTCCAGAATCGGCTCTTGGGTGCGGCAGGGGGCGCACCAGGGGGCATTGAAGTCCATGAGCGTCAGACCTTTTTTAATGACCGTTTCATAATCCTCTTTTGTTTGTACCGTTTTAAGGGACATGATTTTTCTCCTAAAGAATTTTGGTTGCGCAACGACAGAACAATGCTGAACGTTGCAATCAATAAACGTGCCAAGGTTTGCAAAACACGGAAAAAAATATCATGTAAATATAACAGCTTGGAATGAAACGATAAACACATGCACCACAAATAAAATGAACCCCGATGGAAGGGAGAAGTGGATAGGGTTTGACAAATGGAACAACCGTTATTAATAGTGACGGTAACGTTTAATCTCGTTTTATGGCGTTACGGTAACGTTAATAAAAACCATAAACAAATAAGGCGACAAATGTCCGAGATTCAAAGCAGCATTCAAGACATCCTGGATCCCAACTTCGCGCGGTTGCTTCTGGAAACCATGGCGGATGGCGTATTCACCCTCAATGACAAGGGAGAAATTACCTCATGGAATGCATCCATGGAACGCATTACCGGTTATACAGCGGAGGAAGCCCTTGGAAAAAGCTGTATGTTCCTCAACTTCAGCCGGTGTTTTTCCAAAACCTGCCCCACCGGAATCAACCAATGCGGGATTTTTAGCCAATCCGCCGTGGATGCCAAGGAATGCTTTCTTCGCCACAAGGACGGCCATGATGTTTCCGTGGTAAAGAGCGCTCGAGCGGTCAGGGAACAGGATCACATCAAAGGTGTGGTGGAAACCGTTACGGATCTCACAGAATTTCAGAAAGCACGGCAAAAAGCGGAAGAAGCCAGTCTTCGCCTGGGGGAACGCCACAGGTTCGAAAATATCATCGGAAAAAGCGATTCCATGCAGGCGGTTTTTGCGGCCATCAAAGCGGTGGCCGTCGGCGCAACCACCGTCCTCATTCAGGGTGAGAGCGGTACGGGAAAGGAACTGGTGGCCGGGGCCATTCATTATAACAGTGAGCGGCGAAATAACCCTTTTGTGGGCGTCAACTGCAGCGCGCTAACGGAGTCCCTGCTGGAAAGCGAACTGTTCGGCCATGCAAAAGGCGCTTTTACCGGTGCCGTGCGTGATCGCGCGGGCCGTTTTGAAGACGCCCACGGCGGTACCCTGTTCCTGGATGAGATCGGTGAGATCTCTCCGTTTATTCAGGTCAAACTGCTTCGGGTGTTGCAGGAGCGGGAAATCGAACGGGTGGGCGAATCACAAAAACGCAAGATCGATATCCGCATCATCGCAGCTACCAACAGGGATCTCTATACCCTCGTCAAGAACGGCAGCTTCCGTGAAGACCTCTATTACCGGCTGAAGGTATTTCCGATCCTTATTCCACCATTGCGGAAACGAAGAGAAGACATCCCATTGCTGATCAGCCATTTTATCCATTTTCAGAATCAAAAAACCGGAAACCGGATCGCCGGCGTTTCGCAGTCAGCCATGCGGATTTTAATGGATTATACCTGGCCCGGAAATGTTCGCGAGCTGGAAAATGCCATTGAACATGCCTTTGTCCTGTGCGATGGCGGCTACATGGATATTTTCGACCTGCCCGTGGAAATTCGACAGTTTGAGTATCAACCGTTCCCCCCCAGAATGGTATCAACGGAACCGCCCGGGGGTCAGGCGGGCAAAAAGCTGACCCGGGAAACACTTCTTGACCTTTTGAATAATTGTCAATGGAACAAAGCAGAGGTATCGCGACGGGTGGGAGTGAGCCGTACGTCCATATGGAAATATATGAAAAAGTGGGATATCCCCCTTAAGCAACCCTGACAGGGAAAAACCGGAAGCGCATGAAAAAAGAAAAACTTTACCGGATTCCGTCCCACGTGACTGAAATCATCCTGAACAGCATTTCCGACGGGGTGTTCACCGTGGATC
>JAGHDR010000263.1 GCA_021159825.1 Deltaproteobacteria bacterium
CAAGGATGTAGTTCAAAAGTCATTTCCGAAAGTGAGTGTGAAGCTGGCCTTTACATCCAATATTATCAGGAATATCTGGCATGGAAGGCAGAATGATAAGAAATTCCTTTCGGAAAACAAGAGCATACCCAGAGAGATCCTGTATATTAAAGGCCCTCTTGCCACTATCGCCGACCTGCAGGATGATGGGTATAATATAATCATTGTGCAGCCCACTCACATTTATTATGGCGAAGAGTATACGGATTTGACGTCTTACGTAAACGGGCTGAATTCCATAAAGACAATAAAGGCCAAATTTATGCCTTTTAAAAAACTGGTTTTGGGGAGGCCTCTTCTCGGAAAATGCGGGACAAGCTATGACTACCATGAAGACCTGATACCGGGAGCAAAGGCCCTTGCTCCCGATGTAGCCCTTGCGAAGAAAAACCATGCGGCCCTTGTCTATATGGGACATGGGAATGAATATTACAGCACCGGTGCGTATATCGAATTTCAACAAGCATTGCGTGAGATGTATCCTGATATACCAATATTTGTAGGCACAGTTGAGGGGTATCCCTCTCTTGATAATGTTGTGTCCGGTCTTACGCACATGCGAGTAAAAAAGGCCTTGCTAAAGCCTTTTATGATAGTCGCGGGTGATCATGCAAACAACGATATGGCTGGCGATGAAGATGACTCCTGGAAGATGGTCATCAAGTCAAAGGGGATCAAGGTTATTACGGTGATCCACGGAATTGGCGAAAACTCTAAAATTGCAGATATCTATGTGGTTCATATTAAAAATGTTGCCAAAGATAACCGGATTAAGCTTTAAACCATGTTAAAAAAACAGGGGGTTGGGGCCACGCGAGGACTCCAAACCCTTTGTTTTATATCCTTGCTCCTTGCCTGCATTATTCTTTCGACTGGGATGGGATACATAGAGATATCTCCCCTTCAGGTAATAAAGGTCGTGATTTCAAGGATAACCGGCGCCTCCGATTTATTACAGGGAATGGACAGTGTCTTTCCCTATGTTATTATGGACGTAAGGCTGCCCCGCATATTAACATCGGCCATCGTTGGGGCAGGCCTGTCAGTTGCGGGAGTTATCTTTCAGGGGATTTTATTGAACCCACTGGCTGACCCTTATACTCTTGGTATATCTGCCGGGGCCGCATTTGGCGCGTCTATCGCCCTGCTCTTAGATGTAATGTTCATAGGGTGTTATACGGTGCCGCTATTTGCCTTTATCGGCGCTGTTTTAACCCTGCTCGCAGTTATGTTTATCTCCTCATCCGGCGGCCGGACATCTTCCAATAACCTGATACTTTCAGGTATTATTGTGGCGGCGATCCTGTCCGCGGGCATAAGCTTTATAAAGTATGTGGCCGATGAACAGGTCTCGATAATAATCTTCTGGTTGATGGGCAGTTTCGGTTCAAAGAGCTGGACCGACGTCTTTCTGACTTTTCTGTTTGTATTAACAGGATTTGTGATTTGCCTTTTTTTTGCGCGTGACCTTAACATAATGATCCTGGGTGATCGATCCGCAGGTTCTCTGGGGATTGAGACAAACAGGTTGAGGATAGTCCTTCTTGTAACAGCGTCATTGATTACTGCCGGGTGTGTATCCGTATCCGGCATTATAGGTTTTGTGGGGCTTGTTATTCCCCATTTGATGCGTTTCTTTGTGGGGCCTGATAATAGAAAATTATTACCTGCCTCTGCTCTGGTAGGTGCAATTTTACTCCTCGCAGCCGACACAATAACGAGGGCCGTCCTGCCCACGGAAATACCGGTTGGCGTCCTGACCGCCCTTATAGGCGGCCCCTTTTTTTGTTATATTTTTAGAAAGAGGCGGATCTTAAAAACTTATGGATAGAAAGAGTCTGTTTGAGATCAGGCATATCAATTTTTGTTATGAAAAAACTGTAGCAATAGAGGGTCTATCGCTAGACATAGAACCGTGCAAATTCTATGGCATCGTTGGCCCCAATGGGTGCGGCAAGACCACACTGTTAGATCTCCTGGTAAGAAACAAGGCCCCCGGTTCCGGAGCAATAAGATATTCGGGGCGGGAGCTAAGAGAATATAACAGGAGGGAACTGGCAAGGGAGATAGCGCTGGTCCCGCAGGATTTTTATATCAATTTTCCCTTTACCGTCAGAGAGATAGTACTGATGGGCCGGCACCCGTATATACCGAGATTTGCTCCTCCCTCGGCAAAAGACATAGGTATCGTGGACGAAATAATGGAGAGGATGGAGCTTGATGGATTCAAAGAGAAATATGTCACTGAACTGAGCGGGGGAGAAAAACAAAGGGTCGTTTTTGCACGGGCATTTGCCCAGGACACCCCTGTACTGCTTCTGGATGAAGGCACCTCGAATATGGATATCCAGCATACATTGCATACCCTGAATATGGCGGCGGAAAGCGTGAGGCTGAAAAAGAGGACGGTTATTGCCGCATTACATAACCTGAACCTGGCCGCGGCTTTTTGTGATAATGTTATTTTTATGAAGACCGGCAGAATAGTATCTGAAGGTAAATTAGATGATGCCCTGACCGAAAAAAATATAAAAGATGTCTTTCAAGTGGATTCCAGGGTCTATTTTGACCGGTATTCAAATTCAAAACAGGTGGTATTTAGGAAGATATAGACATGAAAAAACGGATATTAAGCGCGCTTGCATTAATTTTGCTTCTGACACCAAGCCTTAATGCATTAGATCGGATGAAGAGTTTTATAGACAGGTCCGGCAATAGAATAGTTATTGAAATGCCATTTAAGAGGATAATTTCGCTTTATGGAGCCCATACGGAAAATCTGTTTTCCTTAGGCCTTGATGAAGAGATAATAGGTGTTTCCAAAAATGAGGCATACCCTCCACGGGCAACAACAAGGCCTTTTTTCAGTTATCATGACGATGCTGAGAAATTTATTGCATCGCACCCGGACCTGGTTCTCATAAGACCGATGATAGCCCGCGGCTATGCAAACCTTGTCTTAAAGCTTCAAAGAGCGGGAATAACGGTTGTATCGTTACAGCCGAGGACCGTGGATGAGATGTATTCATACTGGAAAAAGCTGGGAATGCTGACAGGGAAAGAAAGAGAGGCGGGTGAGATGATAAAAGAGTTTAAGGCCGGACTCAAAAAGGTCGACTTACTCGTAAAAGGCATCCCGTCTTCAAGGAAAAAGAAGGTTTACTTTGAGGCCATCCATAGCAAAATGAAGACCTTTTCACCATCTTCTATCGCCGTCTTTGCATTAAAAACCGCCGGCGGGATAAACATTGCTGAGGACACACAGGCCAGGAGGGGGACAAACATTGCGGCCTATGGAAAAGAGCACATTTTATCTCATGCAAAAGAAATAGATGTCTATCTCGCGCAGCGCGGGGTCATGAATCATGCAAAGATCAGACGGATTAAGGAGGAGGGAGGCTTCAGAGCCATAAAGGCTGTAAAGCAGGGGAACATCTATATAATTGATGAGAAGATAGTCTCGCGGCCCACAATGAGATTACTCGACGGCATATATGAAATCGGCAGGATTTTATACCCCGCAAGGTTTAATGATATAACCCCGTTTATGGCAAAGACGGTTGTTACCAGGGCCGAATTTGCGGAGATGTTTATCAAGATAATGAATATTCGCCTGAAGACACCGGATTATAGACATGATATTCAGAAAAGGGCGAGTACCCAACATAAGTACGGGGATTTTAAGGATGTGGACTATGCCGGAAATGAATACAAGTTTATAGAGACCGCTGTTTACCGAGGGTTATTTCCCAATATGAGTAAATATGAATTCCATCCTGATATGCCGATAACTAGAGCTGCTGTTGCCTACGCCCTTTTTATGTACTTTGATCTTCCCGATGCAAGGCCAGTGGCCATAAAAGATGTCCGAAAAACCAACCCATTGTTTAACCAGATCCAGGCACTTGTGGGGCTTGATATTATAAAATTGAACAGGGATGGATGTTTTATGCCAGAGAGGAGCCTATCAGGCAGGGAGGTTTTTCAATTTATTTCACTGGCAAGAGATAAAAGTGCGCCTTAAGGCCAGGAATTTTTTACCGGGGGATAAATAGAATGCAAAACGGGACATTGTATGGAATAGGGGTGGGTCCCGGAGACCCGGAACTTATTACCCTGAAAGCCGTAAACATATTGAGAAACGTTGCGGTTGTATTTGCCGCCGCGTCAACAAAAAACAGCCATTCATTGGCGGAAAAGATCGTATCCCCTCATCTCAAAGAAGGTGTTCCTGTAAAACCCCTTGGTTTTCCTATGACCCGAGATAAGCAGAGACTTACCGCTGCATGGAAGGAGAATGCCCATATAGTTGTCGAAACTCTTAAGGAGGGGGAAGATGCGGCGTTCATAACACTGGGGGATCCCATGATTTACAGTACCTTTGGTTATATCATGCTCAAGATAAAGGAAACAGATCCTGATATTTCCATTGAGATAATTCCTGGTATTACTTCTTACCAGGCCGGTGCAGCCGCAGCCGGTCAGATCCTGGTTGAGGCAGAGGAATCCTATGCTGTAATCTCCGGAGCGCTTGGGTCCCAAAAACTGAAAGATATAATTGACCACATGGACAATGTGGTCATGTTAAAGGTATACCGCAATTATAAGGAGATCCTTGATACATTAAATGAGCTTGACCTGACTACCGGTTCTGTCCTTATCTCCCGATGCGGACTAGATGGAGAAGAAATTCTATGGAATCTGAAAGATTCGCCTGACCATGTTCCCCCTTACCTCTCGCTTCTTATTATCAAAAAGAAAGACTGAAAATGAAAAAGAGACCTCCTGTGTTTCTATGTATCATTTTGGCAATATTGTCAGGATGCGCTCTTATGGTTTTTTTTAGCGGCGCCTTTGATGCTGCTGGTGTTTTCAAGGAACCTGCAAGACTATGGGAAAGGACCGTCTGGCCCCTGATGAGATTGACCGTATTCATCTCCATAGGTCTTTTTGCGGGGCAATTTATTGAAGGCATGGGCTGGACGGATCGACTTAGTGTGATGGCCCGTCCATTTATGCGCTGGGCACATCTAAGCTGGCAGATCGGCGCAGTGTTTACCACGGCCTTTTTCTCGGGCACTGCCTCGCTCTCCATGCTTATGTCGTTTCATCAAGAGGGAAAGTTGAGCCGCAGGGAGATAATCCTTTCCGTGCTCTTGAATACCTTCCCCTCCTTTTTTCTTCATCTGCCCACCACATTTTTTATAATACTCGCTCTTGTTGGAAAGGCGGGGGCAATATATCTAGCTCTTACGTTTGGAGCTGCCGTGCTGAGGTTGGGAGCAGCGCTTACTTTCACCCACTTTATGCTTCGCAAATCATCAGGTTATTACCATGAAATGACAGCGCAAGATAAGGATTGGAAGAAACTGCTCAGGGAAACGGGCAAAAAGTTTATTTCTCGTTTGAGCAATATTCTCATGATTGTCTTGCCTGTTTACCTGATTATTGCACTAATATCCGACATGGGATTTTTTTTGTGGCTCCGGAAATTGTTTGCACAGGGATTCACAAGCACATTTATCCCCATAGATGCCATGTCTATCGTGATCTTCAGCCTTGTGGCCGAGTTTACATCCGGCTATGCTGCTGCTGGCGCTATGTTGGACGCGGGGACGCTGACTGTTTTTCAGATCGTGTTAGCACTCCTTTTGGGGAATATTATTGCTGCTCCGGTAAGGGCGTTAAGACATCAGATGCCATATTACATGGGGATTTTCAGCCCGGGACTGGGTATCTATCTGATAGTGACAACCCAGACCCTCCGGATTTTGAGCCTGATGGTGACGGGCCTGTTATTTATTTTTGGGGTGAACATGTTTAGGTAACTTAATCGTAAGAATTCATTTTTGTGGACTAAAGTAAAGGGGTCAAGTCCATTCTTGAGAGCGCCGATTAAAACCGGCAATAAGTAGGGACTGAAAGTGTCCTATGATGAAGGACGAGCCATCCACATCAGCCCTGAGTCATGCATTGGTAATGGTAACA
>JAGHDR010000237.1 GCA_021159825.1 Deltaproteobacteria bacterium
GGCGCAGGTGGGGACCACACTGGAAAAACTGTCCCGCCCCGGAGACCTTGTTTTGACACTGGGGGCCGGCAACATTAACAGGGAAGGAGAACGCTTCCTCGAAAATTGAAAGTTGAAATTTAGAAAAACAAAAGCGCAAAAAACAATACCTAATTTCAATTTCAAATGATCATGAATGTTCGTCAAAAAACAGCACTTGAACAACTAACGGGAGATGGGCTTCGGTTCCACTACCCCATGCATCAACTCACCACATATAAGGTGGGTGGACCCGTTGAAGCCCTTTGGGAAGCCCGGGATCTTGAAACACTGAAAAAAGTTATCCGGTATCTTTCCCTTGAAGGCATCCCCTACGGTACACTGGGAAAGGGGAGCAATTTACTGGTTAAAGACGACGGCATTGATGGCGTCATGATACTTCTAAAGGGGTCACTTGCGGTCATTAAAGAGAGTGCGGAAAAATCCCTGGTATGGGCGGGCGGCGGCGTTCACCTCACTGATTTGATGCGCTGGTGCCGGCAAAAGGGCATGTCGGGCCTGGAATTTCTTGCAGGAATACCCGGAACTGCCGGCGGGGCGGTCGCCATGAATGCGGGGGCTTTTGGGCAAAAGATCGATGAAAGAATCAAGGCCCTTCAATTTGTGTTGCCCGGGGGTACACAGATTGAAAAGAACCGTTCAGAGCTCAAATTCTCATACCGTCGCCTTCACATGGAAGAAGGGCGGCTGGTAACAAACACCTGTTTCTGCCTGGACAGGGATACACCGGAAGCGGTGTCTGAGAAAATGGGTGGTTTTCTGAAAACTCGAAAACAGACCCAACCCCTGGAGTACCCGAGTGCCGGTTCCGTTTTCAAAAACCCACCCGGCGCCCCGTTTTCAACTCCGGGGGCGGGCAGGCTTATTGAAAAAGCAGGGCTCAAAGGAAAGAGAATCGGCGGCGCCATGGTTTCGGAGAAACATGCCAACTTCATTGTAAACGACGGCGGCGCCACCGCCGGGGATATTCTGATGCTGATAGATCTGGTGTGCCTTGAGGTTAAACGGATGTCAGGCATAAATCTTGAGCTGGAGATACGGGTTTTGGGGAAATAAAGAAAAAAGCAGGAAAGGGAAAGAAGGAAAGGCGAGGGGGAAAGGGGGACGTCCCCCCATGGGAAATTTTAAGATGAGAAAAAGTTCCAAAAAACAACGGGTTCAGACGGGCAGGCACGGGGACCGGCCCCTACGCCACAACAGGCGAAACCCTTCAAGGATTCCTGTTGCAGGCATCATCCGGAACATCGGCTCAGGTGTTCTGAAAGTCTCTCTGTTCCTGTTTGTTTTGACCGCCATCAGCTTGACCTTCGTCATGCTCTACAACTACCTGCTCACTTCTCCCTACATGAAACTGGCGCATGTGGAAATCCGGGGGGTTGATAAAGGCATCAGAAATGAACTGCTTCAAATGTGCAATCTGACGTCTGAACAGGGATTACTGAGTCTCAAACTGGAAGCTTTGAAAAGACGAATGGAAACGCATCCATGGGTCAGGGATGCCACCGTAGAAAGAAGATTTCCAGACACCTTAATTGTGGAGGTACAAAAAGAGGAACCGGTGATGTTGGTCTTGTTGGATCAATTTTTTTACATGAACAGACAGGGACGGCTGTTCAAACCGGTCTCTCGGGACGAGGAAATGGATTTCCCCATTTTGACGGGTCTTTCCGGAACAGATCCCGCCCAAAACGAAAAGCTGGATCAAACCGCCCATGTGTTGAACGTGCTGAAAGCGCAAAAAGACTGTTGGTCCCTTCAAAACCTGTCCGAAATACATCTGAATAAGAATGGCGGCATCTCTTTATACTTTAATCATTTTCGGGCCGCGATCCGCATTTCCCGGCATAATCCGGCCCGCAACATGGAAGAGCTGAAACAGGTGGCAAAACATTTAAGAAAATCAGGAAAAATCAACCTTGTGACCCAGATTGATCTAAACCATGTGGATAGCGCAATTGTTACTTTTGGAAATTCGAAAATCGAAATTTGAAAGTTGGAAAAGCAATAAGGTATACCCATTTTTAAGACTTCCAACAAGGGCGTCACCCAATTTCCAATTTCAAGTTTCAAGTTTCAAGTTCCACGGGATGAGGTAATTTATTTATGGGCATGGACATTATTGTAGGCCTGGATATCGGAACCACCAAAATCTGTGCGGTGGTGGGGGAAGTTCGACCTGACGGCCTGGAAATCATCGGGATGGGAACGCATCCCTCGGAAGGCCTCAGAAAGGGCGTTGTCATCAACATTGAAAACACCGTGAATTCCATCAAGGCGGCCATAGAAGAGGCGGAAACAATGGCCGGCTGTGAAATCGGATCCGTATATGCCGGAATCGCAGGAGGACACATCGAAGGGGTCAACAAACCGGGCATCATTGCCTTAAAAGAAAAGGAGGTGACAAAAAAGGACATTGAACGGGTCATCGAAACGGCGAGCGCAGTGGCAGTTCCCATGGACCGGGAAGTCATCCACACACTGGTTCAGGAATTTATTGTTGATGATCAGGACGGCATCGTGGACCCTTTGGGTATGTCAGGCGTTCGCCTGGAAGCGAAGGTCCACATCGTTACCGGTGCGGTGACCTCCGCACAGAATATCATCAAGTGCGCCAACAAAGCCGGACTGGACGTCTATGACATTGTACTGGAA
>JAGHDR010000270.1 GCA_021159825.1 Deltaproteobacteria bacterium
CACCGGCCTCACGGGGCAGGACACCGCTTTCCTTCATGTGCAACGCCCCTTCACTACCCGTCTCTTCACCGGCGGTGAATACAAAAACAACATCGCCCTCCCCTTCCGGTTCCCGGGCCAGATGAAGTGCGGTGACGGCCATGGCGGCGATACCACTCTTCATGTCGCTGGCGCCCCGACCCATAAGGCGACCGTTTTTGATCTCTGCATCATGGGGAGGGCTGTCCCATGGCGCATCTCCAATGGGAACCGTGTCCAGATGCCCGGTGAACACCAGCGGTAACCGGGAGGCCCTCCCCGGAACAACAGCCATAAGCCCCGTTCTGTTTTCACCCAGTCTGGGATAGGAAACATCCAGTCCGGCACCGGTCAACATCTCACCCAGGTAGCGGGCTGCCGGTTCCTCGTTACCGGGCGGATTGATGGTGTCCATTCGGATAAGATCTCGGGTTAATTCAACGGGATCGGGTATAACGGCCATGGAATTCATGGTAAACATCCGGATATCCAATAGGGTTTTTTAACCTTTCGGTTAAGGCACTCCCCAACAAGCTTTTGATAAGCGGCTGCTGAAGAGAGCACAATTTTCCGAGCCTCCTTTGCCCCCAGCCAGACCGGATCGGCATTAACTTTTTTGGCGGATTCCGGATCATAAAAGAAATTCTCGTTTAAGCCCTTTGCCGTTTTGTAAAATCGCCAAAAAAGACCCCATCGATTCTTGGTTTCCCGGGGCACATCCGAGATATCGTTTATTGTTTTCGCCTTTGGATCTTTTATGTTGATTACAAAAATTTTCCAATCGGTCTGAAGATCCGTACCGTCAATCATCCCCAGTGCACCAATCACCTTCACCTGATACACCAGTCCCAGAGGGCACGGAGCGGAACCCACATCAATAACATCGATGGGATCCGTATCCCCCGGGAATCCGGTGATGGGATCGTCTTCCAGGACGTTTTCCCAGGTGCGGGGCAACGCTCCGTAATTGCCGGGCGCGGGGGACCAGGCATAATACCGGGGCCGCTTGAAACTCTGGTTCTTCACCTTTTTGCGGTCCTGCCACATGGGGTTGTGGGGCTCCCATTTGTTCAGTTCAACCTTGGCTAAGGTACCCCGGCTGATTTCAAAAAAAGCGTTCACCACAAAACCCTTTTCATTATCGGAAATCACCAGGGGCACATCGTGCCACAGGGATACCGGTTTTCCACTTTTGGCGTTCACAATCTGCGCTCGGAAGCCCAGCGTACCAAATGAACCCAAGAGCACCCGCCGCAGGCCTGAAACCCCTTTAAAGGCCCTACACCGTCCAAGGCCGGCATCGGCACAAGCATCCAGTTCCCGGCACGTGCCGTTTGAACTGCATGGGGGTTCAAAATCCGGATTGACTGCCGTGTTTCCAGGTGATGCATGTTCAGCAGAAAAAGCAACCCCTGAGAAAACCGAGACCAGAAGCATTAATGCAAGAAGGATTCCCCGTGAATAGAATATGACCGGATTTCTTTTTTCATCCATAAGGCATCTACCTTTCCATTGTTTCGAGGTTAACCCAAATATTTCTCTTTGACCTGCAAACCCAGCCTCTCCAGCATTTCCAGGTCCTTTTGAAGGGTGCGCCCTTCTGTGGTGAGATAATTGCCGGTCATGATGCCGTTAGCCCCCGCCTCGAAAATCAGTGAATGGCGATCGCCGAGACCGGCTTCTCTCCCGCCGCAAACCAGAATATTTTTATCCGGCAAAACATACCGAAAAAGCGAGATGATTTTGAGGCACCGCAAGGGGGAAACCTTTGGGTAATGCGCCATGGGCGTTCCTTCCATGGGCACCAGGAAATTAATGGGGACAGCATCCACATCCAAGTCTTTCAGGGCCAGCGCCAGTTCAAGCACCTGTTCATCCGTCTCCCCGATGCCGAAAATACCGCCCGAACACACGGAAAGCCCGGCCTTTTTTGCGTTCAAAACGCACTTCACCCGTTCCTCATAGGTGTGTGTGCCGCACATGTTGGAAAAATGGCTTTTGGCGGTTTCCAGGTTATGGTGGTACCGGGTGACCCCCGCCTTTCTTAACACCTGAAAATCCTCGGCCCCGAGAATGCCCAAGGAGGCACAGGTCTTGATCCTGGAAGGATCCAGGGCGCCAAGGGCTTGTGCAACAGCAGCCACTTCATGGGGCGGAAGACCTCGCCCGCTGGTTACGACGGAGTATCGGTTAACGGGCGTTTCAGATGCATATTCACCCCCCGCCATGAGCATTTTTTTGTTCAAAAGGGGATAAACGTCTACATGGGTCTTTGAAAATGCCGACTGAGAACAAAAACCGCAATCCTCGCTGCACTTTCCTGACTTGCCGTTACAGATGGTACACAGATGGATCTCGGAACCGAAATGGGCCTTACGAATCCGGTCCGCACCCTTCATCAGCATGGGAACTTCATGGGGCGGCATATCCACAATAATTCCGTATGCTCCGGGCCCGGGAAGTTTCCCCGCCAGAATATTTTCAGTCAAAACAATCAGTTCTTTTTTTCTATCCATTATCATTATAGTCCGAAACATCGGTGGAAGGCGTTCTTTAAAGCCGCCCCGTCGATGCGCTCCATGGGTTCGATTTCCGCGCAAACCGATGTGTTACCAAAATGTTCAATGGCCTTTCGGTTGTCCGGATTTAAAGGACCGTTCATCACCACGCCCAAAACCTGTAAACTATGGTTTTTCAGTCGATCCAATGACAGCAGGGTATGGTTGATGGTACCGAGACCACTTTCCGCAACCAGCAGAATCGGAATTGCCAGTTTTTTCATAAGATCCAGCATCAAATAATCTTCGTTCAGTGGAACCATAATACCCCCCGCCCCTTCCACAATGAGACGCCCCCCGGGGGCCTGGGGAAGATTCATTGATTCGAGATCAATCTGAATCCCATCCCTTGCCGCCGCAACATGGGGCGACAGGGGAAAACGAAATTGATAGGTTTCAGGATAAAAATAATTCGACGGCAGACCGGTCGTTTCCCGGACCCATGCCGTATCCGTTTTCTCCCCAAGACCGCTCTGAATGGGTTTCCAGTATCGAGCCGAAAGACCGGCCGCCAAAATGGCGCTCACCATGGTTTTTCCCACGCCGGTGCCGGTGCCGGTGACAAATATCCCGGGGGGCAAATCAATGGTTCCCATGAAAACGTCCTTCTTTAAACAGTTGAACAAGATATTCCAATTGTTCCATCGTATGATGGGCGGAAAGGGCCAGACGGATTCTTGACTGACCTTCGGGAACAGTGGGCGGACGAATTGCGGTGGCCAGCACCCCCTTGCTTTTTAAATGGTTTGAGAGGGCCATAGCCTCCATCTCATCACCCACCATCACCGGAATAATCTGCGTATTGGAAGCTCCGGTTCGCCATCCCAGATTTTGCAGGCGCAACCTCAAAAAGTCTGATTTGGCATGGAGTTCTTTTCGTTCTTCACCCATGCCGGGAATAAGATCGAGGGCCGCATCTATGGAACCGATCACCGACGGCGGCATGGCCGTTGAGTAGATAAACCCCGCACAGCAGTTCACTAAATAATCACGAAGCTTACGGGAACATGCCGCATACGCCCCAAAAGAGCCGCATGCCTTTCCAAAGGTGCCGATGGTTAAATCCACGCCCTTGCCGCAGCAAAGCCCCATACCTTTTGTTCCCAAAACACCTGTGGCATGGGCTTCATCCACCACCAGCAAAGCATCAAAGGCGCGGGCGAGTTCAACCAGGCGCCCGATATCGCTCTGATCCCCATCCATGCTGAATACGGATTCGGTGACAATCATACGCCGTGCCCTCGTGGAATTAAAACAGGGGCCCTTGTCCATATTTTTCTTGAGAAGTTCTTCCAGATGCACCAGATCATTGTGTCTGAACTGAATCACATGGCAGCGGGAGAGCAATACGCCTTGAATGATGCTGCTGTGATTCAATTGGTCTGATAAAATCAGCGTCTGCCGGTCAGCCAATGCCGGCAGAATGGACACATTTGCCTGAAATCCCGAATTGAGAATCAGCGCGGTTTCCGTCCCTTTCAGGACCGCCAGTTTTTTCTCCACTGCCTGAAAACAGTCGTAGGTGCCGCAAATCAGGCGCGATGCCGTAGCGCCCGCGCCATAACGCTCGGCGAATTCAACGGCTCTTTCGATGAGCAAAGGATGTTTTGAAAGGCCCAGGTAATCATTGGAACAGAAGTTCACGACCTTTCGACCCTCGATGCGAACATCCACGCCCTCAAGGGGTATTACAGTCTGCAATTTCCTGAGGTGCGATTGCTGCTGACGCCGGTACAGTTCTTCCTCTATGAATCCGTATTTATTCATGTAACCGATCTCTTTTCCGGATCTTCCAATCGAATCACTTCCGCCATAGCCCCGGTGATCCGCGCCAAATGGGATGTGTCGATGATATAGGGCGGCATGGTATAGACCAGCTTTCCAAAAGGCCTGATCCAGACCCCTTTTTCCACGAATTGCCTTTGCATGTGGGCCATATCCACAGCATGATCCAATTCAACCACACCGATCGCACCCAAGATCCTCACATCGCTAACCCACGGCAGCGTCTTAAGGGGCATCAACGCCGCTTCAAGCTGAGCTTCGATCCGGTTTACCCGCTTTTTCCAAGGAGAGGACAGAAGAAGCTTGAGACTCGCTATGGCCACCGCACAGGCGAGGGGATTGGCCATGAAGGTGGGTCCGTGCATAAACACGCCGGACCCGGCTGAAGAAATGCCGTCACTGATCTCCCGGGTGGTCAGCGTGGCCGCAAGCGTCATGTACCCCCCGGTCAGCGCTTTTCCCACACACATGATGTCCGGCGAAATACCCGCCTTTTCACAGGCGAACATACTGCCGGTGCGCCCGAAACCGGTTGCAATTTCATCCAGGATGAGACGCACATCAAACTCACGGGAAAGCTCCCAAACCCGCCGTAGGTAGTGGGGGGAATAAAACCGCATACCCCCAGCCCCTTGAACGACGGGTTCCATGATAATGGCCGCAATTTCTCCGTGGTGCTGTTCAAGAACGGTTTTGAGACTCTGAATATCCGTTTCATCCCATGGGTCATCAACCCCGCACATGGGCGCATCTGCAAAATAATGTTTTGCAAGAATACCTTCAAAAATCCCGTGCATGCCGGTCACCGGATCACACACGGCCATGGCGCCGAAGGTGTCACCGTGGTATCCTGATCGTACGGTCAAAAGCCGATTCTTGTCTGTTCGGCCTCTAGCCTGCCAGTATTGTAGCGCCATTTTGATGGCCACTTCAACGGAAACGGAACCGGAATCACTAAAAAACACATGCTGGAGCGGTTCAGGCGTCAGATCCACCAGAAGGCGAGCCAGCTCGACAGCGGGTGCATGGGTCAGCCCCCCGAACATGACATGCGCCATTTTCTCCAATTGAGTACGCACAGCCTCATTGAGTACGGGGTGATTGTACCCATGAATGGCGGCCCACCACGAGCTCATACCGTCAATGAGACGACGGCCGTCTTCCAAAATAAGATGTACTCCCTCGGCGGCGGCAACCGGATACACGGGAAGCGGGTTCGTCATGGACGTGTAGGGATGCCAGATATGCGCCCGATCAAATTCGGATAAATCGTAATTTTCGCGGTTTTCCATAAAACTTATACTATTGAAGGTTCAGGAATGAAAAACAATCCTTGATGAAAAAAAGCACTCGTAACATGTCAAAGGGCCGTTGTCAAACTCAAGAAAAATATTGCGGATCGGAGATAGAAACAAGATTGCTGGTCCAATTCCAGGTCTTCACGTAAAAGGCGGGATTGCTCGGATCCGCTCCGGAACTCTTGAAATGAAACTCAATCACGTCATGAGGGGTAAAATCCCTGCGTTCTCCTCCCCCGCAGTAGAGCCTGTACATGGATAAGCACTGCCTACCAGGTAAATATAAGGGTAAAGACCCCCACAGCCCAGCAATAGGGGGCAAAATAGTAGAAATGACCCTTCTTAACGATTCCCATGAGGAGTGCCAGGGCCATGAAACCGATCAATGCGGAAGAGGCAAATCCTAACATAAGAGGTGCAACACCTACCCTTGTGATTGCCTCCATGTCAAATTGCAGAACAACGGCCCCGATAATCGCCGGTATGGAGAGGAGGAAAGAGAAACGGCCCGCCAATTCCCTGTTTAGACCTAACAGCAGGGCGCATACGATGGTGGCACCCGAGCGGGAGATGCCGGGCATGATGGCCAGGCCCTGGGCCGTGCCGATGGCTAAGGCCATTAGTGGCCCCACCCGTGTCAACTTTTCGTGGGCCTTGGGGATGAGCCTTGTTGAGCCCACAATAATACCGGTGATTACCAGCATCACCCCCACCGTGGTTACAGAACCAAATACCCTTTCGAGAGGCGTTTTAAAAATAATCCCTATGAACGCCGTGGGAATGGACCCGACCACGACCATCAATGCAAGGGAGGCATGCGGTTTGAGTCTGAACCGGTGATCTGCTCCCGGCATAGCAACCTCCCATAACTCCGCTATCATTTTCTTGAGGTCGGAACGGAAATAGATGCAAACAGCCAACAGAGTTCCCAAATGCAGGGAGACGTCTAACAGGAGTTCAGGCTCTTTGAACCCGAGCAGGTTTTTGAAGATCACCAGATGGCCTGAACTACTGACCGGCAGAAACTCGGCAAGACCCTGGATAATGCCCAAGAATATTGTTTCGATATTGGTCAGGGGAGGACCTCCTAATTGACTAATATTTTGTAATTACCAAATCATGGTACTAATTTCAACCGTTCCTACGCTCCGCGCAGGAACTATCTCCATGCAGCCATGATATCCATGCAGATCTGATTCATCTCGATTGCCCGTGATTCAGTGCCGGCTTCGTTGTAACAACGAAACTCCGGCGCATTGCCCGATGGTCGAAGGTGTACGATTTCATCGCTTTCAAAGGTGATACGCAGACCATCAGTGGTGTCGAAAGAGGCAACCGGGCCGAAATGCTCCCCGAAAACGGCCCCAATGGTCTCTTTATCCCTTGACTCATTCCCGGAATAAAGCGCGTTGATCTTGGCGTTGCTCTTTTCCGTGGGGAATTCTTTCAGCCGGTTGCTGTGGGTAAACCGTTGCGGCAGTTCAGAGACCAGCTCGCTGATCGTGATGTTTTTTTCAATGGATAATAAAAGAATAGCGATATGGAGGATCACGGCGTCTCGCGTGGGCAGTGGGGACAGAATCTTCCCCGCCGATTCAACGGGGGAGGCTATCAAAAATCCGCCGTTTGCCTCATATCCCACCACCCGTTTTGCCCCTTCCGCCTGGGCCTGTTGCATGCTTTCAATCACAAAGGGTGATCCGATTTTTGTACGGTAAACCCCCTTGAAAAAACCGCATTTTTCCACGGCGGAATTGCAGGATATGGGTGTGGCAACCGCATCGGCCTCGAGATACTCGGCGCAAAGAATGCCTGCCACATCTCCGCGGAGCCACTTCCCGTTTTCATCGCTGATCAGCGGTCTATCGCTGTCTCCGTCCGTTGATACAATGGCGTCAAAATGATATTCGGCAGACCATTTTTCGGCCGCCTCCACGTCTTCGGGCCGGATGGCTTCCGTGTCAACCGGAATAAAGCGCTCGGAAAAACCCAAAGGGGTGACACACGCACCCAAACCGGAAAGGATTGTGACCATATCATCTCGGCCCACAGCCGAATGTTGATATACGCCTATTTTTTTGCCACTCAGGCAGTTGCCGGGAAAAAACTCGAGATAACGGTCTGTGTACAAATCTGAGGCTTCGCTGCTGGGAATAAGGGGCTTTTCTTCAAATAAAAACATTCCTTTCTCATCAAAAAGACCCTCAACCAGTGTTACGGCTTGACGTCTGATGCCGGCCTCATCGTGCTTGAGGATTTCCCCTTCCCTCTTGGTGTATTTGATGCCGTTACGATCTTCGGGGATATGACTCCCCGTGACCATCACGGTAGGGATGTCTTTGATAAGACCGTAATTGGCCAATGCCGGAGCGGGTAGTCTTCCACAGCATTGCGGTTCATAGCCCTTATCCGAAATGGCCTTGGCCGCTGCCGACATGATGCGATCCGTGCTTGATCGCAGATCTCCGCCAACGGCAATAGCTCCGCTTCCTTTCAGTTCGCTCGTCTCTTCCAAGTATTGAATAAAGGCCGCTGTGTAGGCATAACACACCCGGTCGGTCATATCATCTGCAAGACCACGGGCGCCGCTTGTGCCGAATTTTACCCCGCTCTGAACCATCAAATCATTAATCTTGACTGCTTCGCCCATCGGTTTTACCCTCCCCTGCGACAAGCATATTCAGATATCCAAATGTTCAATTTGCAAAATAGACCTGATCCGCTTAGTATACGAA
>JAGHDR010000133.1 GCA_021159825.1 Deltaproteobacteria bacterium
ATTCCTGAGTGTGCATTTTTTGTTTGGATTTTTGAATTTTGGTCATTGGATTTTTTTTGTTATTTGTATTTTGTTTTTTGTTATTTTCTTGTTTTTCTTTATAGAAAGTCGGGAAATAAGGTACCAGGTACTAAATCCGCAATGGCGAGGCCGAAAATCACGAAAATTCATAAAAATGATCATTTTTGGTCAGAATTCTGGGCCCGTCAGCTTCCAGAACAACCATCTCTTCAAGGCGCACCCCTCCCTTGCCCGGGATGTAGATGCCCGGTTCAACGGTAAAAATGTTTCCTGATCGCAGCAGGACGGCATTTCTCGGCCCGAGCCTTGGCCCTTCATGGGTGGCAAGGCCGACCCCGTGGCCCAGGCCGTGTCCGAAGTATGCACCAAAACCGGCATCAGCAATAATATTTCTGGCAACGGCATCCACCTGAGTGCTTTGTGCTGAGGGGTGGATTTTTTCCAGTGCCGCCAGTTGTGCTTGCCGAACCGTGCGGTAAATGGTCTTGAAAGTGTCATCCGGTTCACCCACAAAAACCGTTCGCGTGATGTCGGAGCAGTAACCGTTCAGTCGAACCCCCGCATCCAGGATAATCGGCTCTCGAGACCGGATTTTTCGGTTCGATGGCACAGCGTGGGGCAGTGCGCTGTTGGGGCCTGATGCCACAATAGACGGAAAAGACAGCCCTTCCGCGCCGGCTTCCCTTGCCAGACCTTTGATCTGCCAGGCCACGTCCTTCTCCGTTACACCCGGTTTGAGCGCCGAAATAACCTCATCCAGGATGTCTGAAATCATGTCCGCTGCATTTTCGAGGGCTTCAACCTCCCGGTCTTCTTTGATTTCGCGCATATTCTCCACCACGCCGTTCAAAGGGACCAATGCGACCGGAGGTGAGAGCAGGCCGAGCTTTTCCGCAGTCTTTCGGTGTAGATCCCATGTCACGAAATCTTCTTCAAAGCCAAGATTGTGCAGGTTAAATCCTTTTGTGAAATCCGGAATGTCCTCCACAAAATTTTTTTTGAGTGTATACACTTCAAACGCCACAGCCTCATTTTCAGCGGCAAGCGTATACCTGGAATCCGTTATCAGCAGGCGGTTTGTGCCATTGATCAGAAGGGACCCCGAGGATTCGGTGAACTGGCTGTCTTCCGCACTGAAACCTGAAAGATAGCGCCGGTTCTCAGGCTTGATAATCCAGGCCCCGTCGCAATCGGTTTCAGCGGACGGCTGCAATAATTGGATAAAGGCTCCGGCCCGTTGCGTGTAAATTGATTTACCCATGGTTTACCTCGAATTTCAAAATGCCCTCGAATTTCAAAATGTCATTCTAACAAAAGCGTATTGGGAAAGCAATTGTGGGGAATGGGATTGGCAAGAATCATGTTTTTCCCGAAACCGGGGCTGCCCATGATCAGTTGACAGAATCCCGCCCACCTGCTAGAAATCCTGAAAACTTCCTTGAAAGGGTATGGGTGATTTTCAAATATGGTCGTTGGAAGCATTGTTGAATATATTGATCAGAGCCGATTGATTTGTACCGTCTGTTTGCAGGACAAGGGGAACCGGCTACATCTGCTGACGCCCACCAACCGGGAAGTGAACCTTTCCCCGAAAAGGACCCTGCTCATTTCAGCTGCCCAAATTGATGTGGCGCAGCCAAGGGATCAGCTACTTCAGAAGCTGCAGCAGATAGAAATGTTGCGAATAAAGCTGAAAGAAGAGATTGACGTCAAGGAAATGTGGGAACTGATTCGGGACGAGGAGGAAGTTTTTGACCACCGCTACCTGGCTCAAATGGCTTTCGGCGAAGACGCCACCGAGGAGCACTTTTCAGCTGTGGTGCGGGCGCTTTTTGAAAACAGGCTCTATTTCAAGATGAAAAACGGGCTTTTTCTGCCAAACTCGAAGGATCGAGTCGAACAGATTGTCCGGCAGAAAGAGGAGGCTGCCGAAAGGGCGGCGCGACTTGAGCAAGGTGGCAAATGGCTCAAAGAAGTGCATCGGGGAAAACAAACCAACGCGCCGGATTGCAGCAAGGATATTATCCGGCTTTTGATCCAGCTGGCCCTTTACGGCACTGATGCCGATGATTTCAAATATGGCAGGGAATTGCTTTCATACGCGGGCATAACAGATATCCGGGAAGCCCGGTCTCTGCTGATCGCCTTGGGAGAATGGGAGGAAGACGAACCCCTTGATCTGCTGCGATCGGGGGTGGAGACTGTTTTCACGGCCACGCAACTGGAAGCGTCTGCGCGCCTTGCGGTTTCAGGGTTTTCTGAAAACCGGCGTGAAGACCTGAGGTCCCTGCCCATTATGACCATTGACGGGCCCAAAACCCAGGACCTTGATGACGCCATCAGCGTAGAAATTCTTGATAATGAGTTGAGAATCGGCGTCCATATTGCTGATGTGGCGGCAGTGATCAAAAAGGACAGCCCAATTGATGCCGCGGCAAGAGACCGGGCTTCGTCTCTATATCTGCCCGGAAGACAAATCCCCATGATCCCCGAGGATCTTTCCCAGGATTTGTTAAGCCTGAAAGAAGGATGTGACCGTCCTGCGATTTCTCTTCTGGCAAGGTTCGACCCGGACGGGTCGCTGTTGCGATATCGTTTTACATCCAGCATAATTCGGGTTCAACGGCAACTGACCTACGATGATGTTAATGAAAACCTTTTGAAGAAAACCCAATTTCGAGAACTGCATCGATTGGCGGAAATGCTTCGCCAAAACCGGATGAACCGCGACGCCATGAATCTTTCTCTGCCTGAACTGGAAATGGGCATTGATGAATCGGGTCTCCTGAAACTGGAACTGGTGCCGCAAGACTCACCGTCCCGAATGATTGTAGCGGAGTTCATGATCCTTTATAATGAATTGGCGGCTGAGTTTTGCTGGAAGAATAACATTCCCGTATTGTTCAGGGCACAATCGCAACCAACGGAAAAGTTGCCCCTGGATGGAAAAGGGTATATTTTTTATGTGTTTCAACAGCGAAGAAAGCTGAGCCCCCTTCATATCAGCACGAATCCAAACCCCCACAGCGGTTTGGGGGTCCCCCATTACACCCAGGCCACTTCTCCCATACGCAGATATCTTGATCTTGTTGTACAGCGGCAATTAACCAGCTTTTTCGAAGGGAGCACGCCCATTTACAATGCGGAATCCCTGGAAAAACTTAGGGTTTCCGTCGAACCCCTGGTTAAAGCCCTGGGGCGCATTCAGCGAAACCGTTTACGCTATTGGACTTTGAAATATCTGGGGATAAACACGGGCAAAACATTTAACGCCCTGGTTCTCGATGAACTCAAGAATAAATACAGAATTGTTTTGACGGATTTTCTCATGGTGACGGACTTCAAGCGTCAGGACGGCGTCATATTTTCCAAAGGACAGGAAATCCTGGTAAAGGTCAAAAAGGCAGACCCGTGGGATGATGTGATTGCATTGGAATACGTGCCTTAAAATCAGGAATTTTGATCCTTTTCCAGGCGATAATCCTCTTTCAGGAGAAGACCGCCCGATCTGTCGTAGACCAGTATCCTGAGTTCCGAAGGTATTTTTTCAACTGACGCAAAAGACCATTTGACTCGAATTCGGCGAAAATTCCGTATTTTGTAGGACTGTCCTTTTTTTGGATTAACAGGCATTCCGTTTTTAAAGACTGTTTTCGGCGAAGGCCACAGCTGTGGCGGGTTTGTTGACCGGTCCACTGCAACGATGAAAATATACCCCCGGATGGGTGTGCGGCCGGAGCTGACCCGGGCCAGTTTGAAATTAACGGATAAATTGACCCCTCGACGGTTTATTTTCAGTTCTTTAATGCTGACGATGGGTTTTTGAATACCTGATTCCGCCGGCATTTTGCTGCGGCCTGTTGCTGTCCCGTTTTCGCCGGGGGGTGATTCGGTTTTTGCTGTTTTTTTGGGGCGTTCGGCGGGTATCTTTGAGGGGTCAATGTAATTTTCCACGAACTTCAACCGCTGTTTTGCCTGATAGAGGGCCCTTTGGGTTTCCTGGAAATCTTTTTCAAGGTTTACCAGGAGGTTTTCCTGACGGTGTTCGCCGAAATACCAAACCAACAGCAGCAAAGAGAACAGGACATAGAGCACAAGGACCGTCACAATGCCAAGAAGAAGCCAAAAATTGACATTGAAACTCCTCCACATCCGTCCCAGCCCCTTTGATGCCATCACGGTAACATTATTCAGTTCGGGGGTTTTGGTTTTTGTCGGCAGCGGTCTGTTTTGAAAGGATTTCATGGGCGTTTTAATCCTGAAAAATTTAGAAAAAATTTATCCGTCATCACACGATTCAGGTTTATCAAAATA
>JAGHDR010000127.1 GCA_021159825.1 Deltaproteobacteria bacterium
GAAGCAATTGACACGCAAACTGAGTCAGAAATGTGCGGAGCTGATACGGGTTAATTTTTTGAATATTGTTGATGGAGGGTTTTAGGCGGAAGGCGGAAGGCGGAAGGATGAAGGCGGAAGGATGAAGGATGAAGGCGGAAGGATGAAGGATGAAGGATGAATTGGGGAAGCCTGAGGATTTGAGGACGAGGACGAAGCAGTTTGCTTTGAGGGTGATTCGTCTTTATTCTGCGTTGCCCAAAAAGACTGAGGCACAGGTTATTGGGAAACAATTGTTGCGTTCGGGTACTTCTGTGGGGGCTCATTATCGAGAAGGTATTCGTAGCCGTTCGGATGCCGAGTTCATCAGTAAAATTGAGGGCGGACTGCAGGAGTTGGAAGAATCCATTTACTGGATGGAACTGCTCGTTGAATCCGGGATCATCAAAACCGAAAGACTGAACGAACTCATGAAAGAGGCCGATGAATTAACCGCCATTCTCGTAACCTGTGTAAAAAACACTAAACAAAGGAAGATCAAAAAATGATACTAGTACATCAAATCATAAATTCGTGGGGTATTCGTTTAAAGCAATCCTTTGAATTTAGGATGTATTTCAGTTTTATTAACCCCCGAGGAATTTGTGATTCGGTGTACTAGATGTTCATCCTTCATCCTTCCGCCTTCATCCTTTTATCACATACTGCTCAAGTTTTTCGCTCAATGAAACCGGCCAGATTTCTTCAAACAAAAAAGCCTGGATCTCTTCCTTGGTAAGACTTCTCATAATGTCCGCCGGCAGATCCCTCAATACTTCCATTCGGCCGGGAAGCGGTTCTTTGTTTGTGGTTTTTTTCTCTTCCATAATAGTAAGACTCTCCTCGAATATTTGAATTTCTAAAAAAAGAATATCGAATATCGAACAAGGAATGTCGAATTATGAAATTTTCCTTCGACATTCATCATTCCTTGTTCGATATTCTGCGGTTCAAAAAAGTTTTTAACCCAGATAGGCCTCTTTAACCATTGGGTTTTTAAGCAACTCACAGCTCTGGTCCTCAAGGACCACCCGGCCCGTTTCAATGACGTAACCGTAGTCCCCCAGTTCCAGGGCGGCGTTTGCATTTTGTTCCACCAGAAGAATGGTCAACCCATCTTCCCGGATCTGGCCGATGATGGCCATGATCTGCTCCACAATCAGCGGTGCAAGCCCCAGTGAGGGTTCATCCAGCAGCAGCAGCCTTGGGGAGGCCATGAGGGCCCGGGCGATGGCCAGCATCTGTTGCTCACCACCCGAAAGGGTGCCGCCGCTCTGCCCCCGTCGCTCTTTCAGGACGGGAAAAAGGGTAAAGGCGTTTTCCACCAACGCTTTTCTTTTTTTCCGGTCCCTGTTCAGGTAGGCACCCAGGATCAGATTTTCCATCACCGTGAGATCCGGAAAGATGCGACGTCCTTCAGGCACCTGCACCACCCCCCGCCGAACGATCTCCTCCGGCGGCAGTTTGTCAATCATGTCCCCCTGAAGTGTGATTTTTCCCTGTCTGATCTCTTGAATGCCGCTGATGGCCATGAGGGTGGTCGATTTACCTGCCCCGTTGGCCCCGATGAGGCAACAGATGCGGAGGCCTCTTCTTTTTTCTGAAAACGGGTTCTAAAGAGCGTTTTACCCAATCCGGAATGCATGCGGCCATGCCGGCCGATCATTACGTTATCCAACACGATCAGGTTGAAAAAGAGGCGTATGTTCTGAAAGGTCCTTGCCAGGCCATTTCGGCAAACCGCGTCCGGGCTCGTTCTGAATCCATAAAGCCTGCGTACTTTCCCGGTGCACAACATCCCAATGAAATAAAGGCTGAAAAGACCCGCGGCCACGCCCCATGGTACGGCAATATACCGGAGCGGTACGTGGGTGAAAACAAGAGAATACGACGGGTTCAGATGCGTAAGAAATATAAGGGCAAAACAGAAGTCGCTCAAGAGAAAAATAAACATGAGTCCCCATGCCCAGATTTCATGGCGGATGAGACCTCGGACCAGCAGAAAGCGAATGGAAAAGATAAAAAGCCCCAGCAGAAACAATTCTACCTTGAAAAACGTCTGGGGCAGGAAAAAAGACCAGAAAAGGGGCAGCCGGAGGACGCCCAATATCAGGAATATGAATGCGAAAATTCGAACCCGTTTTTTCGAAGTTATCGATGTGGGGGTTGCCAGGGGGATGCTGTCAAATTCGATTTCTCCGCCGGTGGGATGATACAAGCACGACAGACAATTGAACAGGCTGATTTTTCCGGCGCCGTTGGGGCCGATGATGCCCACAATCTGTTCGGGCGCCACCTTCAGGGTGATCTCTTTCAAGGCCTGCAGTCCGCCAAAGGACTTGGATAGTTTCATAACCTTGAGAAGCGTGCCCATTTAATCTCTACTCCTCACTGCCCAGCATCCGCGCTTTTGCCTGTTCTGCCTTGCGACTCCTGGACAGTTGGAAGGGTATAAGCCCTTCAGGCCGCAGCCGCATCATGATAACCAGAAGCAACCCATAAATCAGATAGCGGGCATTGAACATACTCTGGGGAAGTGCCGTCCGCAGGACTTCGGTCAGGGGAATCAGGATCAGGGTGCCCAGCATGGTGCCGGCAATGCTGCCCATGCCCCCGAATACAATGAGGCATAAAATGAGAATGGATTCCCAGAATTTGAACATGTCCGGATGGATAAACCGGAACCACTTGGCATAAAAGGTGCCGGCCATGGCGCCGATGGCGGCGCTGGCGGCAAATGCCATCACCTTGTAGCGGATCAGGCTGATACCGCAGCACCGGGCTGCGATTTCGTCCTCCCGGATGGCGAACCAGGCCCGGCCGATCCGCGAATTCTCAAGGCGCACCACCACGATCAGAACCACCAGCAAGAGGAACAGCGCCAGACAAAAATA
>JAGHDR010000039.1 GCA_021159825.1 Deltaproteobacteria bacterium
TGGCAAGCGTAACCGGTCGATACCACATGCCGCCGGATTTCATCTCTTCCCACATCTCATCAAAAGAGCTATAGGATGGTTTCTGACCATTTTCGAATAATTTGAATTTCCAGGCCGGATTTGACGAATCATATCGAACAAGTCCACCGCCCGCATCAAAGAGACCCTTTGCGCGAACCTGAAGCACTTCTTCGAAGTTTTCCCAAGGGAACGCACTGCCGGTTGCATCGCCCACAGCCTTGGACAGGGAAATAATCACATCGCCAACATTCCGTGTGTTGTTAACGGGTTCCACCACCGGTCTGGAAAGCCCGTAAAGGGGATATTGCAATCCCACAGGCCAGACGGTGTCTTCCATCTTTTCAAGATAATTATGATCCGGCAAAATCAGATCCGCCATGTTGGCCGTTTCATCGCGGTATGGCGAAAAACTCACAATAAAGGGGATCTTCTCCAGGGCATTCTTGAATCCGCCCCCATCGGGAACGGTAAAAAATGGATTGGCTGAAAACACAAGAAGTGTATCAACAGGAGATTTGGCACTTTTGTTAACGGCATCGGCAAAATGGTTGATCAGGCTCTGAGCAAAAGGATATGCAGGCGTACCCGCACCATCAATACGCGGCTTTTTAAGACCGTTTGCCGCCACTTCATCAGGCGTAAAATCAGGCAGGGCTGCCAGGGGAAGCGGATCCGGAAGCAAAACACCTCCCGGTCGGTTTATCCTCCCGGCAACAGCATTGAGACTTTGAACCGCCATAAATTCATAAAGGCTGCCGTTCAGGTTGTTTTTTCCTTTCCCGTAGACGGCAACAGGTGCCTTTGCTTTGCTGAAACCATTCGCCAGGGCGATAATGGTTTTTGCATCAACCCCGGTGATTCTTTCCACCTGGGCAGGGGAATATTTTTTCAATACGATGGTCTTAAAGCCAGGCTGATTTTGACCCTCTGAAGACATCAAATCATTAAAACCATAGGTGAACCCATTCACAAACCGCTCATCTATACGTCCCTTCTTGATGAGAACATGCACAATTCCCAAAGCCAGGGCACCGTCGGTTCCCGGCCTGGGCGTCACCCAGAAATCCGCTTTGGATGCGGTATTGGATGCCCGGGATTCAATCTGGACAACCTTTGTTTTACGTTTGGCCGGATTGGCGTCATGCCACATGCCCCACGCATTCATAACCCGGCCGGGGGCGCCCCAGCCTTCCAGCAGCCCACTCCCGAAGCTCAACACATAATCGGAGTTCTCCAGATCGTAGGCCATGGGGTTTGATTTTCCCTGCATCAGAAGGTTACCCATATCATAGGTATCTGTAATCGACGCAGGTCTCACATAATTGGGACTTCCAACCGCCTGCATGAATCTTTCGATCAGCAAGGAAGTGGTCGTGCCCTCAGCATTTCCGTCAACGGCAGCGATCGCCTCAGGCTTTCCGGCTTTTCGCAGGTTCGCAATTCGACCCGCCAAAATATCATAGGCCTCACCCCAGGTGATGTTGACAAACTGGCCTTCGCCCCTGGCCCCGACCCGTTTCATGGGTCCGGGAAACCGCATATCGTTGTTATAGAGCAGCTGAAGACCGCCCATGCCAACCGGACAGATTCCCCCGGGATTGATGGGATAATCGGTTCGGCCTTCAATCTTCACAGCCCGCTGGTCGACCTTTCTGACAGAAATACCGCACCCACCCGGACAAAGGTTGCAAACGGTTTTTTCTTCCGTAACGGCGCCGGTGGACGGGACAGGCACCCACGGCCAGTTCTGGGTCCATATGGCGACATCATCCGTGATCTTCCAGGGTAGCGGCGTGACCTGAATTCCCACGACCCCGCCGACGACAGATGCAATGAAATTTCTTCTGGTTATTTTCATGGTCATCTTCCCTTTATTTGTGACACACGAAACAGGCGTTATTCTGTTCCTGTTCCTTTTCGGTGTGACATTGGGCACAGTCATCCATCTTCATGCGATCCGCATACGTTTTGTTCAGATAAAATCCGGAAATATTTTTTCCCCAGATGTTGATGCTGTAGCCTGTTAACCGGTTTTCAACATACAACGGCAGCTTTTCGTTGCCTGCAAAATTCCCATGGCATGTGGCACATGCCATTTTCCCCATTTTCACATGGGCGATATGGGGAAAATAGACACAGTCCGGCTGTTTTGAATAAACAAACCAGGGAACTTCCTTTTCAGGCTCAACATATTCCACCAGAAAGGCTTTTTCTTCCGGCGTTTCCCCCAGAGGTGACTCAGGATCATCATGGCATTCCGTGCATTTTTCCAATTTGGGAATACCCGCAAAGCTACCATCCTCTCGAAACCCGTGACAGCTTTGACATTTTTCCCCAGGGGTATCCCCCTCAATGCCATCCACTATTTCCGAATCAAGGTGCAATGCGTGATTGAAATTAATGGGCTGCGGTTGCTTGGAATAGAGTAATGCGGGAAATACAGCCCAACCCACAATCAGCGCGCCGATCAAGCCTAAAACAAAAAAGCCGGCGTCCTGAACCACAAGGCCGAGATTTATCCACCTTGGGACCAAACCGCCATTGGAGGATTGGGTTCCGTTTTCAGCGGAATTCGATTGGTTTTTCATGGTTGTAAGCCTCTTGCATCCGGTTATGAGTTGAATAAAACGCGGGGCCGACAGCTCCAGGCTGTTTACCTGACCGGACCTCATTTTGTCAAGGGAAAAACTCCACACACGACACAAGGCGAGGGCATTTACACCGCACGCCTTTCCGGAATTTCCATGAACAGAGCACTAAAACCTTCTTATTTTTTTTCGTCGTCTTTTCGCGGCCTTGGCCTGTTTCTTTTTTTTCTGAACACTCGGTTTATCATAAAATCGTCGCTCTTTGATTTCCGAAAAAAAACCTTCTTTGGTTAACTTCCTTTTTAAATCTTTGATTGCCTTTTCAATCTGATTATCACGAACAATTACTTTCATAGAGACATAACCTCGTCTATTAAAAAAATTCTCTGGTTCAAAAAAAAACACCTCACAACCAATAGAGATGCTTTTCACCGCCTTCAACAGCGAACGAATTCTAATTTTTCATCATTTATGTATGGAGCACTGTCACATCAATATCGGGTCCACCTGTTGAATATGCGATGAAAGTTCAAAAGCTCTCTTATGTCGGGGGGGCATATGGCATCTGCCGGGACCGTAGGGCCTCGCAACAAATAATTCCAACGATAAACCTACGGCCATAATAAATCACCCCCTTTGCGCGAATTACATCCTTCATTTTACTTAGCCTCATAGTGTAATTTTAAAAAAAAGTTTTGTCAATCTTGTTCAATCTCCGGATGTTTTTTTTCGAAGGGAAAGCTTGGCAACCGCCTCAATATGGAATGTATGGGGGAACATGTCAACAGGCTGTATTTCCTTTAATTCGTAATCTTCCACCATGGTTTCCAGATCTCTGGCTAGCGTTGTGGGATTGCATGAAACATAAATGATTCGTTGAGGTCCAAGGGCCATTGTTTCAGCCAGTACATCCTTGTGCATTCCCGTACGCGGCGGATCGATGATCATTAGATTCGGCTTAAACCCTATACCCCCTAGTTTTTCACGAATATCGCCACATACAAACTGACAGTTCCGAACACCGTTTTCCAAAGCATTCCTATGGGCGTCCGCTGTTGCGCTTTGGCTGATCTCTATGCCGGTCACGGAGCGAACCCGATCTGCCAGGAAAATCGGAATGGTCCCCGTACCACTGTACAGATCAAGTACCTTTTCCGACCCTTTTGGATTGGCATAACGGAGCACCTGTTCATACAATTTCAGGGCAGAGGATGTGTTGGTTTGAAAAAACGAATTTGCCGAGACCCGGAAGCTGAAGGGACCGATTTTGTCATTGATGAATCCATCTCCCCTGAGCACCTGTTCTTTTTCTCCAACGGCAATGGAAGCCTTTCGCCCGTTGATATTGTTAACAACCGTTTTGATACCCGTAAATTTTCGGCAAAGGCGGTCAGCCAGGGGCTGAACCGTGGATACATTATTTTCCGAGGTCACCAGATTGACCATCCACCGGTCAAACGCTGCAGAATGCCGAAGGGTCAAATAACGCCAGAAGCCTTTATGGCTTTTCAAACCGTAGACCGGAACGTCCGATTCCTTTACATATTGACCCACTTCCCTCAAAATGTTGTTTCCCATTTGCTGTTGCAGCAGGCATGCCGCCATATCAATGACCTTATGATATGTTCCGGGCACATGGAGCCCCAAGGCAAAACCCTCGCTTTTCTCTTTAAGGGGCAGTTCATGGGGAAGATACCACCGCCTGTCAGAGAAGGAAAACTCCATTTTGTTTCGGTACCCAAAAATATTTTCAGAAGGGAGCAGTGGTCGAACCATCACATCTTTCAACCCTGCAATACGCTCAAGGGGTTCTTTTATGTGTTCCCGTTTAAAGACCAATTGTTTTTCATAGGCCACATGCTGCCACTGGCAGCCACCGCAGTAACCCGCATATGGACAGGCAGTTTCAATTCGATCTGATGATGCATCCAGTAATTCTACAAGCGCTGCCTCCGCATAATCCTTCTTTTTCTTGAATACCCTGGCCAGAATTCTGTCACCGGGCACAGTGCCCCGCACGAAGACCACAAATCCATCCAAGCGGGCGATACCACGCCCCCCATAAGCCATTTTTTCAATGTTCAGTTCAACCGTATGCCCTTTTCGCAATTTCATTGTCATGCACTCAATATCTCGAACGGGTTTAACCCCTTACTATTTGACGAAATCATCAAATTTTTTGGTCGACGAGCGCTGACTTTAATGATATCTATAGGCAAAGTCAATGGCCCTGCAGATCCCCTAAGCCGTTTTATGCCGATGGGCACAGCAGGGTTGTTATAAAACCACTTTATCAGGGACCGCTAATGGTTAAGACAGAGATTTGATATGGCTGAAAAATTGGTAAAAACGATTCTGGATGGATATTTGGGGCCTTTGCTGTTTCTGATGATGGCTTTCGGTTCGCCGGCATCGGCTCTTTGTATGGATAACAATGCTGAAGACAAAAGTGAAACGATTGAATCCGCGCTCATAAAAGACAAAGGCGATTGCGGCATTCTTGTTGACGGCCGGCAATACCGGATTAACGAAGCAACCATTGTTCTTGATCTGTTGGGTAAAGAGATCCTCTTGTGCGACCTGCCCGTTCCATGTATCCCCCTGGTGGAATACAAAAGGATCAATGAACTGGACCCTGTCTGCCTTCGAATAGAGATGCGGCGACTTCTGGAAGACTCAAAGGATAAAGGGTGATAGGTCCGATTGAGGGCGCAAGTTTGCGTCCGGCAAATATTCTTTGTAACAGTTCACAGAGAGCAGGGAGCAGGGAGCAGGGAGCAGGACGTTATACGGAGATTTAAATGCATGTAAAAGAAGAGCACGATTGAGCGACAATATTTGAAAACTTACGCGGCAGAGCCGCAGTTGTCAGTACTGGAGGTTATTTTAAAATTTGAGGACTTGGAAGTATGGAAGAGGTCTTCACGATTATACGCAGATTTGTACAAACACTTTCAAGATATTATGGGTATGTTTTTACTGACAACTGACAACTGACAACTGACAACTGACAACTAACAACTGATAACTGATAACTGCATCCTGATGACATGCTCGCCAATCTGAA
>JAGHDR010000338.1 GCA_021159825.1 Deltaproteobacteria bacterium
GGGAATCATGATGCCGGCCCGGATGTAGGGTTCAAAAGCCTTCGAAATGGTGGCGGGGTCCGGGTAATAGATGGGATTGTCCACGGTAATTTCATCGCCGTTGGTGAGTTCAAACCGGTACTGCACCGTTGGGGCGGTCATGATGAGGGACTGATCAAATTCCCTTTCAAGACGTTCCTGAACAATCTCCAGGTGCAACAGCCCCAGAAAACCACAGCGAAATCCCAGTCCCAGGGCGGCGGATGAATCCTTCTGAAAGATCAGGGCCGCATCATTTAATTTGTACTTTTCGAGGGCCTCCACCAAGGAACGGTACTCATCGGATGCAACCGGGTATATGGAAGCAAACACGACCGGTTTGACTTCCTTGAATCCCGGAAGGGGCGCGGGGGCCGGGTTGTTTTCCAGCGTGATGGTATCCCCGATTCGCGTGTCACCGACTGTTTTGATGCCGGATATGATGTAGCCCACCTCGCCGGCTGAAAGGACTTTTCTGGGCTCCCGCGCCAGTCGAAAAACACCCACTTCTTCCACCCGGTAGGTGGCATTGTTGTGCATGAGCCGAATGGTGTCCCCCGGACGGACACGCCCCGAAAAGACCCGGCAGCTGACAATGGTGCCGCGAAAGGGATCATAATGGGCATCAAATATGAGGGCCTCGAGGGGGTCTTCTTCACTGCCGGCGGGGGGCGGAATCAGGTCCACGACGGCCGCCAGTACATCGTCAATCCCCGTACCCTCTTTGGCGGAACAGAGGATGGTCAGATCCGAATCCAGGCCGAGATCCAGTTCAATCTGCTCTTTGGCTTGTTCAATGTCGGCGGACGGCAGGTCTATCTTGTTAATGACCGAGATAATTTCCAGGTCATGCTCCATGGCGGCGAACAAATTGGCCATGGTCTGGGCTTCCACACCCTGAGCCGCATCCACCAGCAGAAGGACCCCCTCGCAGGAGGCCAGGGCCCGGGAAACTTCATAAGAAAAGTCCACGTGCCCTGGGGTGTCAATGAGGTTCAGTGCGTATTCTTGGCCCTCACTGTCCACATAGGGCAGGGTGATGGCCTGGCTTTTGATGGTGATGCCCCTTTCCCTTTCAATATCCATGGTATCCAGGAGTTGGTTCCGAAAATCCCTTTCCTCCACCAGTCCCGTGGCTTGAATCAAACGATCGGCCAAGGTGGATTTTCCATGATCTATGTGTGCGATAATGCTGAAGTTGCGTATCCGTTTCATTTTTATTCCCTTAAAACTTGTTTCTCTGTCGTAAAATTACAACAGTTTACATATATGAAAACCGCGCTGGGATGTCAATGACGGCAACCATGAACGATTACCAAGAATGCTTGACGTCATAATTTAGGTTGGGATAGAATAAACAGAACATTTTTTAATGAAAGGGGAATTTATATGAAATTCAAGAAACTGATGGGGTGTTTGTTGCCTGTGGTTGTTTTGCTTATGATCTTCTCTCCCGTGGCTTATGGCGATCTCTATTGGGAATCGGTTGTGACGAGTGGCGGTGTACCGGAAGGACTTCCAAAAGGTTTGCCGGAACAGGTCAAACAGCAGATGATGGCCCAGTTCAAGGACAAACGGGAAACCGTGAAGAATTATCTGACATCCTATGGCAGCCGCATTGATACAAAAGAGGATATTACCATCATTTTGTTTGATGATATGACCCTGTACCAACTTGATCCCTCTACCATGACCTATGTGAAGATAAAAATATCGGAGATGGAAGAATCCATGGGCCCACTGGCAAAAGAAATGAGTGAGGATGCAACGGTCACGGCAACGGGAGAAACGAAAACCATCAACGGGTTCAAATGCGAGAAATACATTCTGACCGTTATGGGTGTTGAAAATGTTCAGTGGTTGTCCAGAGATGTCACGGGTTACAACGAGTACGAAAAGATAAGCAAAAAAAATATGCGGGACGCTCCCAAATTCAAAAAAATGGGCCTTTCCGGTGACCTTTCAGGAAAAGGATTTCCCGTAAAGACTATGAGCAGCGTGATGGGGATGACCACAACCACGACCTTACAGAAAATTGAAAAAACCAGCCTGAGCAAAGACCTGTTCAAGGTGCCTGCAGGGTATGTTCAGAAACCCTTGAATCTTCCGATTCATAAATAGCCGGGCCGAGGAAAGCATGGGTCCGAGTCTCTATTCCCCCATCGCCGAAAACAGCATCAACGTCTTTATCCTCCTGGGCCTGGGGGGGCCGTCGGGTGTTTCTCCGGGTTGTGCGGTGTTGGGGGCGGCTTCCTCATGACCCCCCTGTTGACCATGATCGGTATCCCGCCCACCATTGCGGCTGCTTCCGATTCCAACCAGATCGTGGCCTCCGCCGCCTCCGGCGCCTATGCCCATTCCCGCCTCGGGGGTGTCGATTTCAAGATGGGACTTTTCCTTTTCGCGGGCGGTATGGCGGGCAGCACCGTGGGCGTCAGAATGGGCCACCGGATGAACGCAGACACCCTCAAAATCATTTTCGCATCCGTGGTTCTGATCATCATGGTGAAAATTTTCCTGGAACTCGTCCTGGCACCGGATTTGATGCTGACGTTGATGGGGGAGCAGTAGGATGATGCGCGTGGGTGCTAACAAGTTTAATGTTTGCTTGATGTGCGTAGGGCTTATGGTCATGGTGTTTTGGGGCGAGGTTCAGGCAGCATCTGCGGAACTTACGGTTCGACCGGATGGGGTTCGAATCGGTACCTGGTATGATGGCGCAAAGCTTCATGTGCACGCAAATATCCCTCGGGGCTGCCAGGCTGTCCTTCCCGTTTGGTTCCGGGAAAATACCATGTGACCCTGTCTGTGGTGAAAGATGGCCGGGGGGTATCCAAAGAAACGCGGTTGTTTAAGGTGGCGTTGGCGGGTTTCCCAGCCGCTGTCTTCGAACTGACCCACAAGCACGCGTTGACCTATGGCATACTGGCGGCAGGCATCGCCATATTAAGTGGCCTTCTGGTGGGGCTGATCTTCCAGTTTATGGGTAAACCTGATTAGGGCCTGAGCAATTTACCCAGGCCTGATGCCCGATAAGTGCTTCGTCTTACCACTTCCCCCAAAAGCTCATGGTGTGAACTCACCAGCGTAAACCATGTGCGTGATCGTGTAATGGCGGTGTAGAGCAATTCCCGGGTCAGCACCGGGGTCATGTGGTCAGGCAAAACCAGGGCTGTGTGATCAAATTCCGATCCCTGGCTTTTGTGAACGGTCAAGGCGTAAGCGGTTTCAACATGGTTGAGCCTGGACGGCGTCACTTTCTTTAATGAACCGTCCGCCATGGGGAACACCGCCTTCAGGGTGCTTCTGTCGCGGCTGTTGTCATTGTTAACCGGCAGGACAATGCCGGTATCTCCATTCATCAATCCCAAATTGTAATCGTTTCGGGTGATCATGACCGGACGGCCGGCATACCATCCCTCTCCGGCGGTGATCAGCCTTTCGCGAAAAAGAATGGCAGCCGTTTTTTCATTAAGGCTGTTTATCCCCCAGGGGCCTTTGCGCAATGGGGACAGGAGCTGGAAAGCGGTAAAATCCCCAATCACTGCCCGAAGCCAGATGTTTTCAGGCCCCTTCCCGGGACCGGATCCGACGCGATCCAGATAAGGGCGGTAGCCGTCCAGAATAAGATGGGTGAGGGATTCATCATCAGGATTGTTGACGGGCAGACGGCGGATGTCCTTGAATCCCATGTTCCAGATATCTTCCATCGCTTCCGGGTTTCCCTCGTTAACAGCCTGGGAAAGCGTCCCGATTCCGCTGGTGTCTCCAAAACGGTGGTTTTTTCTTAACAGGGTAATGTGCTGATCCAGCGGGGTGCCATTCCCCTCAAAGGTCCCAAGGTTGTAACCGGTGTGCTTTCGGATCCACCGGATGGTTTCCGGTTTGTAATTCGCTTGATTCCCGTATCGGCAAATATCCCCCAATACCGCGCCTGCTTCCACCGAGGCCAGTTGATCCTTATCCCCCAGCAGGACCAGTCGGGCATGGTCGGGCAAGGCACCCAGAAGTGCCGCCATGATTTCGAGATCAATCATGGATGCTTCATCCACCACCAGAAGGTCCACATGGAGGGGGTTGTGGTGGTGATGTAAAAAATGGCGGGTATTGGGCCGACTCCCCAGCAGACGGTGGAGGGTGGTGACCTCCCGGGGCAGGGTTTCACGCATGTTTTCGGGCAATGTTTCCATTGCATGAGTCAGGGATTCCGTGAGCCGGGCAGCGGCTTTACCCGTGGGGGTCGCCATGCGGATGCGCAACTTATTCCCCGCCTCCAACGCCATTTGTTGAAGGAGGGCCAGCAGGTGAATTACCGTTGTGGTTTTACCGGTTCCGGGTCCCCCTGAAATAACGGAAAACGACCCTTTTGCCGCAATGGCCGCCGCCACACTCTGCCAGTGTACTTGGGTTTTGGCTTTTTCCCCGGCGTCTCTGAGTGGTTCAAAAAGCGCATCGAGGCGGTTCTCTAAATTATCGGGTATGGGAAATTCATGGGAGAGTCGTTTTAATATGTGCCGGGCTATGGTTTGGGCGTATTCCCAGTAACGCCGCAAATAGAGAAGTCCGGAACTCATCACCAGGGGGCTGTTCCCGGGGCCCGGTGAAACCAGAGGCGATGCTTTCAGGTGATTGACCAGGTGTGAGTGGGGAATGTTTCCCAGGATATTCGGTGGTTGAACAGACATCTGTGCACCGGTTGGGTCCTCGGGCGGCAAAGAGAGGGTTTTTTCCGGTTCCGAAAGCAAAGCGTCAAGGTCCAGGCAGATATGGCCTCTTCCCAGTTGATAGCTGGCAAGGGCCGCCATGAGCAATACCGGTTCAGGGGTATCCGGTTGCCGGGCTTTCAAAAATTCTGCGAAAGCGCCGTCCAGGGGCCTTAACCAGCCGACGGCAACCCAAGTCTTCAGCAGTCCTGACAGATCGGGGGACATCAGTTTCCCTTCCCTCCTGCGAAATCTCTATCCAATTGTTCAATGAGTGTCTGCGGTGGTTTATCCCCGTAGACGCCGTTATGGTTTCGGTCAACCCCTCGCAAAAAAAGATAAACCGCCCCTCCCATGTCCCTCTGGTACCGATAATCGGGTAGCCTTGCTTTGAGCAGGCGATGGAGCGCAAGGGTATAAAGTACATATTGCAGGTCGTAACGGTGGCTTAGCATGGCCCCGGCCATGGCCTTTAATCCATAGTCCCGGGGGTTGTCCCCGAGGTGGTTGGATTTATAA
>JAGHDR010000071.1 GCA_021159825.1 Deltaproteobacteria bacterium
CGCTGAAATCCACAAGTAGTACCCTTCCGCACCGGAGACCGTGTTCCAGTGAGCCATCAAGTTATTTCCGGAAACCGTAGAACCAAGAGTCGGCGCCAAAGGTGTTCCCTGGGTGCAAAACGCCACAAACAGGGGGTTCAGGTTTGTGGGAATACTTTCGTTAAGGATGTTATCCGCTGTATCCACGATTTTAATCGCGGCATTGGTTGAGTCGCACACCCACATCATATCGTTCTTGTCCAAATAAGTCCCTGAATTCATGCCGGAGATATTGATATTTTGAAAATCTGTCAACGCACCGGAAACTACGCTGGTCGTGGGATTGAACGCATAGAGCGTATTGTCGCCCCAACCGGCATAGCCCACGAAGTAGCCTTTTGTGGGAGAGGCAATCAACATGCCGGATATGACCCCATAGGGATGCGTTGCGGCATCGCCGTCATCCAGAACGATGGATGAGGTATAGTCAATGGGATTGATGCTTACAATACCGCCGGTATAATCGTATGCTGGGTCGCAGTAACCGGGAAAAGATCCGACGCCCTGAACATAAATCAGGTTGTTTTCAGCGACGTATTGAATAGACATCGGATCTTTGATGATCAGAGGAATCCCTATCATGCTGCCCGAGCCCAGACCGGTATTGATTTCAGTGTCGGTTGTCGTGTCAAATACGGCCACATAGGCGATTTCGGACGGGCAAAAGTCCACGAGGCGCTGCATGACGATGAAGAGTTTTCCGTTGGCGATCACCCCGCAGCACATATCCGGTACACCGTCCGCGCCGGCATATGCACTCAGATCCAGTTCGCCGATTTTGAATCCTGCTTCATTGTCCCTGGAAACGGAAGGGTTGACAATCCATACCTTGGTGGAACCGTAACGAATGAGATAGGCTTTGGTGGAGTTTACAAAGACCAGGTCATAGGGATTGCTGCTGTCTATTTCACCCGGGTCCATGGTTGAGTATTGCCAGATGGGCGTATTGGGGGCTGCAATGTCCACTTTGGTGATATTGTCCGCCTGATTTTGTTCAATTCGGTAATAGTACTGTCCAAACGCTTTAACGGTGCTGCCCTTGTCTCCCGGAAGAAGGTCGTTTAAGACGTTTCGAGGTCCGGCCTTTGGATTAACCGAGATGGTGGAAATAGCGTAACTGCTGCCGTAAACTCCAGTGGCGATCACTCCGGTCTGCGTTGAATCAGCATGTGCGAAACCCACGCCGAACACCAGAAACAACAAAGTTCCGGTAAGTAAAAATAGTTTGGCAATGATGGATGGATGTCCGGTAAAACCTGTTTTCTTTTTCATCTAATTCCCTCCCTTTCAATGAGTTGTTGTACTCCATGCAGGAAAATCAGAATAATAATTCTGAGTGACATCCTGCGTCGGCTGGGTTCAGCCCAAAGAAAGAAATCCCCGGACCGAAATGATTCGACCCGGGGATTTCCCTTTTTTATCCCAAAATCCAGGAACGTCTTATTCCCATAAGACTTCGTCCCTTCCTCAGGCAGGTCTTCTGACTTACGGGTTATTCTACTCACTGCGCCTTCCCATTCGGCTCTTTGGCCAAACAGTGACATGATGCAGCTTTCGTTCCCGATTACAGCAGAGGGCCTGTCGCCGAATCTCACGGCGTTCCCTATTAAGCTCGTTTAGAGCGCCTGATGCGTATACCTGTTAAGGATGGCGCAAATACTTTTGAAAGTCAATAGCAATTCTGTGCATTTCCGAACTCTGGATGTTGGATGGTTGAGTGATACATTATTTTGATCTGGTTTCTCTATATTTTGCTATGTAGCGTTTTGTCGATGGGTGGTATATAACAAATTGTTTTGTGCTTGACATAGCATTGCTTTTTGCCCTATACGACTTCTATTCAGGCGTTCGTAATGAACTTAGAGGGGAAACCCGTTAAAACGGAACGGGCCCGCCGCTGTGACCTCTTCCCGCAATCGTTTTTTTGAGGGGAGCCTGCCCGGCAGTTTGTCGCCACTGTTCAAATGAGAATGGGAAGGCGGTCGGATGGGTGGAGGGAGTCAGAAGACCTGCCTGAAAAGAACAACCCGAATCTTCGTGGACCAGGGAGGTGGGTGTTTGAAGGATTTCGAGGATAAAAATGGGACCTCCCCGGATCAATATGTTTTGGTTCGGGGATGTTTTTTATTGCGCACTCAATTGGTGTGGAGACGGCGTGCATACCTTTGTATGGGGGGATAATGGTGTATTTCTACTGGCGGATCATGGAAGAACTGAAATACCTGGGGGAAGTGCTGGTGTTTCATGACCCGAGTTTCAAGAGGGAATATCAGCAGTGGATTGAGAAAAATCAATCGGGATTAGATTTTAGCGCGATGGAAGACAATCGGAAAATTTTAAATGATTTCGATCCGTTCGATATCGCACCGTCACTCAATTAAACAAAAGAGGGGCGATGTCCGCCCCTTTTGTTTGAATACAAAATGTGGCCCTTTGATGGACGCTGTGCGGATTGTAAGCGTGGCCTAACCAGGGCCCCCAAGGTCCCCAGGGTCCCCACATGCCGAAGTTCATGCGGGCATCCATGTTGGCTTGTGCCGCCCAGCGGTAGTCCTGGGACATTTTCCTTTGGGCGGTCAGCTTTTGAAACTGCTGGTATGATTTTTCACTGCCCACATACAGACATTTGCAGGAAATGGCATCGGCATA
>JAGHDR010000253.1 GCA_021159825.1 Deltaproteobacteria bacterium
GACCGGCCATGGCGGAAAGCACCACAACCATCTGGTTCCCCTCTCTGCCGGCTTCAATAACGCGCTCAGCCACCGCCTTGATCTTTTCAATACCGGCCACCGAAGTGCCGCCATATTTTTGTACAATGCGTGCCATACTCCTTCCTCATTCAAGCGCCTGGCTTCCAAGCCCTGCTAAAATTTCAATCATCCGGGGGTGTTCCCCGGTCATCCGCAACTCTCGCGATTGCTCACCCAGAATTGAAAAGACCACATTCAATCGACACGCCGGCAGGATTTCGGGCCACTTATCGCCCCATTCCATCACCACAATACCCCTGCCGTCAAAACACTCATCCAACCCCGTAGCCAGAAAATCCCCCTGGGTTTCCAAACGGTAAACGTCCATATGGAAAAGTGTACAAAGGCCCTCGTATGCGTTCATCAGTGCGAAAGAGGGACTGGTCACCACCTCATGGGGAGAAACGCCCACACCAGGGCAATGCCTTTGGTGAACCACGTTTTTCCGCAACCCAACGCTCCCGCCAAAATAATCAAATCGCCCGCTTGAAGGAGCCGGCCCAGCGTCACCCCCAACCCAACGGTTTCTTCGGGGGATTCGGTTCGGTAACGCACGCGTTTGTCTTTCAAGAAATAAAAGTCCTTATCACGTCGCCCTTGCCAATAATACCCACCAGACGTTCCCCATCCATAACGGGAATCGTATAAATCTTTTTCCGGGTCATGAGGGTGGCAATCTCGTCAATGGGCGTTTTTTCATCCACTGTAACAACCTCACGGGTAAACAGGTCGCTAACGGTGGTGGCACTGATCTGTTTGATCTCTTTTTCAATGTTTTTCGAACTTTCAAGATAAAACACGGCGTCAAAAAGTGCCACGACCGTGGGGATGTGCAATTTCTTGTCTTTTCGAATCAGGTCACTTTCACAAATGATGCCGATCAGCAATCCTTCATCGTCCACCACGGGGACGCCGTTAATATGATTTTCGTACAGGATCTCAGCAAGTTCCTTGAGAGGGGTTTCCCCTTTGACGGTCATCACTTCCGTTGTCATAATATCGCCGGCATTCAACATGATCGTGGTCCTCCTTGGCTTAAAAAGATTTCACCAGTTCAATCATTTTTCTAACCGCCTGATCAAACCCCACCAGGACCGCCATGGCAACAATGCTGTGCCCGATGCTGTATTCTTCTACCAGGGGGAGCGATTCAAACCTTTTGATGTTGATATAGTTGAGCCCATGGCCGGCGCTGATGCCCAAATCCATTGACGACGCCGCTCGTGCAGCACGAACAACCCGTTCAAAGCGCCTTTTCGCCTCATCTTCGGATTTTGCCTCTGAGTTATGACCGGTGTGAATCTCAATAATATCTCCCCGGCAACCGTGAGCAGCCTCAACTTGATCCGGATTCGGGTCTATGAAAAAACTGACCTTGATTCCCGCCTGATGAAGCCGCTCAACAACCTTGCCGTAATGGTCCGGTCTGGCCACAACATCCAGCCCACCTTCGGTGGTGAGTTCTTCTCTTTTTTCAGGTACCAGGGTAACCATGTCCGGTTTGACGGACGCGGCTATCTCAACCATCTCATCAACTGCCGCCATTTCCATGTTGAGACTTGTCTTTACGGTCTCCCGCAACAATCTGAGATCCCTGTCATTGATGTGACGTCTGTCCTCCCTGAGGTGACAGATAATGCCATCCGCACCCGCAAGTTCGGCAAGACCCGCTGCCAGGACCGGATCAGGGACATCAATTCCCCTGGCCTGACGAACCGTTGCCACATGATCCACATTTACGACTAACCTTGCCATTTATCAACCTCACAATAGGTAGGGGCATCCCCCCGTGGTTGCCCTGGTAGGGGCATCCCCCCGTGGTTGCCCCTGTATTGAACATTTGTACCACATCATCAGGGCAGGCACAGGGGCCAGCCCCTACATTTACATCCAGAAAAAATCCATCAACCGCTCTTCTTCTTTTGTCATACACATGGCATCCACTTGAGATTTCTCATGGTCATACCCCAGAAGATGTAAAATACCGTGAATCAACAGCCGATCAACGGTCCTTTCAAAAGACTCTTCCAGTTCTTCCGCATCCCGCAAAGCCGTGTCCACGGAAACAACCACATCTCCGAGCATGACCGGTTCAAAAAGGGCGGGGGCTGTCTCCCCGTCCAGATCTTCCCCCATGGGAAACGACAGCACATCGGTGGGACCTTCCTTGTCCCGGTATTGCCGATTCAATGCCGCCATGTGTTCGTCGCCTGTAAACAGGATGCTCAGCTCTTTATCATGACAGCCCAAGTCTTCTAAGGCTCTCTTCGCTTTCACCCTTATTTTCTGCTCGTCCAGTCTGGGGATCGGACAGTCCATCCTGATCTGTATCTCCATTTTCAGTCTTCCCATTCAGACCGTTTTTACCACTTCCCGCACCATCTCGGGGACGCATGGAAGAAATCTTCGCCACAGGCTCGGGATATTCAACCCGATGATGGAAAATACCACTCAAGGTCTGGTTAAAACTTTTGGCAATGGCATGAAGATCTTTGAGCGTCAACTCACATTCATCCAGCTGCCCATCTGAAAAAACCTTGTTCATAATCTTCTGCACCATTCCCTGTATCCGCGCCGACGTCGGGTCCACCAGGGTCTTACTAGCCGCCTCGATCACATCCGCCAACATCACGAGACCCGCTTCCTTTGTCTGGGGTCTGGGGCCGGGGTAACGAAAATCTTCCTCTTTTACGCGCAGGGATTTGTCCCCTTTTCTCTCAGCCCTTTCCCTGGCCTTTTCATAGAAAAATGAGATCAGACTGGTCCCGTGATGCTGCTCGATAATTGAAATGATCTCCCGGCCCAGCTTGGCCTGACGTGCCAACTCCATACCGTCTTTCACATGGACAATGAGAATGAGGGCGCTCATGGAAGGTGCCAATTTTTCATGCCGGTTAACCTTGCCCGCTTGATTTTCAATGAAATAAAGGGGTTTCTTAATCTTACCGATGTCATGATAGTATGCAGCGACTTTGGCCAGCAAAGGATTTGCACCGATCGCCCTGGCGGAAGCCTCTACCATATTGCTGACGATAACGCTGTGGTGATAGGTTCCGGGCGCCTGAACCATCAACTCCCTTAGAAGGGGCTGATCGAGATTGGCCCGTTCCATCAGCTTGATATCCGTCGTGTACCCGAAGGACATTTCGATCAGCGGCATCAACCCCGTGGCAATCACACCGACCAACACGCCCCCTATAAACGCCGAACAACAGGCGATAACGCTCTCAATACTAAAAAAGTCGCCATACAATCCCTCCATGGCAAAGGCAAGAATCATATTGCACAGGCCCACCTTAAGACCCGCCTCAATAAAAACGCCCCTTTCCCTGTAACGACGCACCCAAGTGGCCGCCAAAAGGGAACTGACGAAAAAATAGATGAAAAATTCCACCCGGCCGTCCACAACCGCACAGGCCAGGACGGAAACGATCAGGGAAAATCCGGCGGCGGCGGCGATGCCGTGAAATATACAAATCAGCATGGCACCACCTGCCACCGGAATGGCATACAGCAGGGTTCTTGGAGAGAAAAAATGGAACCCCCGGGCCGTTTCAATCGCCACAAAATTAAACGCAATCACCACAAAAAATATGACCAGCAGCATCGCCGCATTTAATAGCAGGTCTCTGATTTCCGAATCTGTTGACCGGCTCTTCTTCAAGCCCAATTGATACATGGAAATCAACAGGAAGGCCATGAGAACGGCCATGGCGGGAACCCTTCCCAACATCTTTTTTTGTTTTAGATATTTGTACTGAGCACTCAGTTTGACCAGTTGTTCCGGCTTAATTCGCTCACCTTCCCTAATAAAAATTTCACCTTTTTTGACTTTGAAAAAGAAGGGCTTAACCGATTCCCCAGCCGCTTCCTTCCGTAGCGCCGTTTCCCGCTTGTTGAATGTGAGATTGGGCTTAATGAGCGATACGGCCAACTCCAACACGGCCTGCGCCAGTTCCTCGGGCCACAGGGTTTGGGCGAGCGACCGGCCCTGCTCTTGAATAAGCGCGATGGCGGTTTTAAGGTCATAGAAGCGATCCAGGCCGAAAACCTCCGCCTCTTTCCCGTCCTTGATGTTTTGAAGAACAATCCCTTTTCCCCGATAAGACATCAGCATCACCTGATTTCCCACCACACCCTGTCTGAAAACATCGCTGACAAGCCCGATAACGGCTGACGCCGCCATGGGCGAAAAATCGTTCATCATCAATGTATGGAAAAGAGCATTGTTTTCAGGGATATCCAGGGTTTCGAAAAATCGTCTTTGGAAAACCTTCGTTATGGCAAGGTGTTCTTTTTGGGTTTCTTCAGGGGATGTGGACATCCACGCCGGTTCCAAGGTATCAGCCAAATATTTTCGACCGACCGAAAAGGCTTCTCTTACCCTGGGAATCAGATCGGTTGCCGTGGGATCAAAATCATAAACGGGCAAAACGGCACGAACGGCTTCCTCTCTGTTCTTTTCCGTCAGTTTATTGTTTTCGACCAGAAATTCCCTGGAGGCCCTCATATCGCGATCGACCACATCCCCCAGGTGATATGTTCTGGTTGGGGTCAGGATGCTGGGAAAAAGCAGTATGGAAAAAATCAGGCTGAGACCGATGAAAATACACCATTTTTTGGTATCATCCCGAAATCGGGGCGTGCGGTCCGAACGGCCGGATTTTGATCTGGCGGACGTGTCTTTTTCCCGCCGCCCGGCATTTTTCCTCTGATGCAGGGTCTTGAGTTTTCGGTCGTTTGAAGTATGCCTTACCATAACCGTGCTACACCTCAAGCCTTTTTCCGTCTATCCAGAATCTCGTAGGCATCAATAATTTTCTGAACCAACGGATGCCTAATCACATCTTCCCTGGAAAAGGAAACAAACTGAATGCCTTCAATTCCCGAAAGGGTCTGCGAGGCCTCAATTAAACCTGATATTTGCCCTTTGGGCAAATCCGTCTGGGTAACATCCCCGGTGATCACCGCCCTGGAACTAAATCCCAGACGGGTTAAAAACATCTTCATCTGCTCGGGCGTGGCATTCTGCGCCTCATCCAGGATCACAAAGGAATCGTTCAGTGTGCGCCCTCTCATAAACGCCAGCGGCGCCACTTCGATGACCCCTTTCTCCAATAGGTCGGATGCGTTCTCAAAGGGCATCATGTCGTGGAGGGCATCATACAATGGCCGCAAGTAGGGATTCACTTTCTCATACAGATCGCCCGGCAAAAATCCCAGACGCTCCCCCGCTTCCACCGCAGGCCGGGAAAGAATGATCCGATTGCAGTCTTTCCTGACCAGCGCTGCCACAGCCATGGCCATGGCAAGGTAAGTCTTTCCCGTCCCCGCCGGGCCGATCCCAAACACGATATCATATTTTTTAATGCTGTCGATGTATTTTTTCTGGTTAATGGTTTTGGGCGTAATAATTTTCTTCTGGGAAGTGATATAAACCTCGTCTTTGAATATCTTCTTTAAATCCACCGAACCATCACCGCTTAAAATCCTTATGGCATGGTCCACATCATTGATATAGAGCGGATACCGAGACTCCAATAGCTCATAAAGCTGCGAAAACACCTTTTCAGCCAGTTCCACTTCCCAATCCCCGCCACGCAGCAGCAGCACATTCCCTCTTAGATGAACTGAGACCCCGATCTTCTTTTCAATCAGGTTCAGATGGGCATTTTGCTCTCCACACAGTGCCCGCATCAGTTCATTATCCGGAAAACTGATCTTCTTGCTGATC
>JAGHDR010000420.1 GCA_021159825.1 Deltaproteobacteria bacterium
AAAAGTTTGTAATGACCATTCCCCAATTATTGTGACACGAAAATCCTCAAATTCTGTGGTCATTATGTCACTTGAAGACTATGAATCGCTTGAAGAAACAGCCTATCTTTTGCGATCACCGAAGAACGCAAAACGCTTGTTAGAGTCAATAGCCCAGCTCGAAAATGGTAAAGGACTCGAAAAAGAGCTTATAGAGTGAAGCTCATCTTTTCGCACCACGCATGGGATGACTATATCTTCTGGCAAAAAACTGACAAAAAAATTTTACGTCGGATAAATACTCTTATCAAAGATACAAAGCGTAATCCATTTGAGGGTATTGGTAAACCTGAGCTTTTAAAACATGCTCTTTCTGGTTACTGCTCAAGGCGAATAACCGATGAACATAGAATGATATATAAAGTCTCTGAATATGCCATCGAAATTGCACAACTCCGATACCACTATTGACAACCGCAACACATCCCTTTCAACCCCAACGTTCTACAAAATCAAAATAGGGGTCAGACCACGGTTTTTGGAACCTTGAATCACCCATCCCTCATTCATATTGGTCTATCTCATCTCTGAATTTCCTGAAATCATCCAACTGCTCGGTAGCAAGTTTGAATAATAATACAGGATCGATCTCTTCATATTGATGAACGATTAAATTTCTAAACCGCACCATGTCAACATAGGGATATTGCGATTTCAACACACCCAACCGTTCCAATAATTGCATGGCTTCGGCCGCCGTCGCTACCGGACCGGCACCATCAAGAGCAATAATCCGTTCGGCAATATCAATAATGATTTCAACGGCAACCTGAAGAGCCCGCTCGGTCATGGATCGCTTTTCCCAACTTTGAGAGAACTCATCACGGGATACACCTTTAAGGCTATCCCCCAACCGCTGAACCTGCTTGTCCAGCAATGCCAATTTTCGTTGAATCATCCCATTATAGCACATGGCTGGCCTCTATCCGATATTTGCGCTGCTTTGCATAATCAAACATCTGGCTTTCGTACTCGCGGCAGGTCAGGGAAAAAAATGACGCGTAGAGTTCCTTGTCACGAACAAAAAGCAACTTTCCTTTCAAGGCCTCAAAGCGAAAAACCGGCTCAGCCCCATTCAGGATGCCGATGTCACACCGCACCCCCGGAACCTGCTTATCAACAATCGCCTGAATTTCAGCATAGAAATCCAGAGTTAACGGTTCGGTGAGATAAAAGGCTAGATCCAAGTCTGAACCCTCGGCAACCCTCCCATCCACGGCCGAACCCATCAACAGGCAAAAACCGACCGAAGCCAGATCTTTTTCAAGCTGGGCAGCTAATTGCTCTGGATCAAAGGTTACGATACCAGAGTGGGTATTAAGATGTTTTTTTGAAATTCCCATATGTGTCAGAAAACAGGAAAACAAGGAGGAAAACAAGGGACAGACCACGGTTTTCAAAGGTTGAAAGGTGATTTTTGTTACTTCGGTATATTATAGGGGAAGTTTATGATTTTCACCAGAGAAAAAGATAGTAGGAAATAGGGGTCAGACCACGGTTTTCTGGACGGGGGAGGATAAAAACGAAAAGTTAAAGGGAAAGAACAGGATCAGCTTCCTTCCTTAACCCGATATATGCTGTATATTGGCAGCCAGATTCTCCAGGAAGTTGAGATGCTATGAAACGGGTATATCAGGATTATCTGGAAGACATTCTCGTTGCCATTGATGATGTCACTGTATTTACTCGCGGGTTTTCCCCTGAAACTTTTGTTACAGATCGCAAAACGGTCAATGCCGTAATGCGTAGTCTTGAGGTTATAGGCGAAGCTGCAAAACGAATTCCGGCCCATCCACAAGCCCAATCTCCAGAAGTTCCCTGGAAATATATGGCGGGCATGCGAGAAGAAAATAGGGGACAGACCACGGTTTTTATGGTATAGGCAAAAATATTATGGCAAATGGGATAACACTTATTCCAATAGGAAGTTAATTATGCCACGACGTTCTCGAATCATCGTTCCCGGTGTGCCGATTCATATAATCCAAAGGGGCAACAATCGGCAGGCATGTTTTTATGCAGAAGAGGATTTTCAATGCTACCTCGATTGGCTGGAAGAGTATGCTGCCGCAAAAGGCTGCGCCATACATGCCTACGTTTTGATGACCAATCACGTACACCTGTTTTTGACTCCAGCGGAAGAGCATAGTGCCAGTGCCCTGATGAAACGTTTGGGACAGCGCTATGTTCAGTACATTAACCGAACCTATAATCGTAGTGGCTCCCTCTGGGAAGGACGTTTTCGTTCCTGTATCGCTCAACAAGAAAATTATTTACTCATTTGTCAACGCTATATTGAACTCAACCCGGTTCGGGCTGGAATGGTTGAACATCCGGGGGAGTACCGTTGGTCCAGCTACCGAGCAAATGCTCAGGGAGAGGAAATAGGCTTTCTGACTCAACATTCTGTTTATATGGGACTCGGCCATTCTAGAAAAGAACGTGAATCATCCTACCGAGAATTATTTCAAGAAAAGTTGGACCCAAGGGTAATTAACGAAATTCGTCAGTCTACGAATGGAAATTTCGCTCTTGGCAGTGAACGGTTCAAGAAAGATGTAAGCAAAGCTTTGGGACGGCGGGTCTCTCCCGGCAAGTCCGGCAGACCACATAAAAATAAAACCCCTGACAGCGAGAAAACATGAAAAACCGTGGTCTGTCCCCTATTTACTAATTTAACTCTATGCCGGGCCCGATTGAGAAAAGGAATGAATTTTTGGGCGGCGATGGTATTACCAGTGAAGTTCGGGTGGCTATCGGTCCCGTTTCCGGTGGGATATTCCGCCCAGTTGGACTGGCCTTCTTTGGTCAGGATATCGTAGAGATCGAAAACCACCACGTTTTGCAGATCGTAGCCGCTGAGCCAGCCGTGTTCCACATCTTTCAGCCAATTATTGAATCTGCGCGCCCGCTGCCCGATGACGGGAACATCTTTGTAGCGACCAAGAAGTTTTTTCAGCAGAACTTTCAGGGGATTTTGGCTTTTGCTTGGCAAAACCAGAGGCGGCGCCGTCACGGCCACAAACAAAACATTCGACTGCCGGCGGAAATCAGGCAGCAGTTTTTTATAGGCGGCCATGGCCTCTTCCACCACCTGGTCACTGGTGAAATTGTTATTGGGAAAACATGACTTGAACATGACGATATTGTTAGTCTGGCCGTCCGGAAGCAGCTGGTCCTGCATATCGGTTTTTAAAATGGTCTCCATCTGCTGAGAAAACTTGGATGGCCAGTCATTGATATCCGTATGGCTACCGATAATGGAATTATAAGATGCCTCATGGACCCGGTAACCGTTTTCTTCCAACATTCGACGCAGACCGCCACCATTTGAATGAGTAGTATAAATACAGTCATGGCCAGCAGCCGGCCCTTGATCCGCCAGCCAGAGGCCACCGCAGGAATGATGGATGAAGAGCAGGTTGAGCGGCTGGGTGGAAGCTGCAGCCGAATAGCGGAACAAGTCTAGCGTTTTCACAGTTTCCACCTCATTCTTTAGTTTTTGCGATGACGATGGGCCATCGCCACAGGCAGTCAATGATAAGAAAAAGAAGAGCGACGGCAAAAGAAAGAGAAAGATCTTCATATTAGAATTCCTAATGCTAATGCTTAAGGATGCGGTGTTCATGGCAAGAGGCCAAAAGTGAATGGAACATCATCTGAAAAAACATACCATAGGCTGAGTCAGATGTAAATAAGATGAATAGGGACTGTAGGGGACAGACCACGGTTTTCGAGCCACGCAAGCACTCGGATAAACTTGAAAACCGTGGTCTGTCCCCTATTTACTAAAGGATGGAGGTTTTCCCCTGCTGGCGCAGGTATTCTACCACTTCCTTGACTCGCTGTGAACAGCCTTTTTTACAGATCAGCAGGGCATCTTCCGTATCAACAACCAGCAGATTATCCACTTCTATCAGGGCGGTTGGTTTTGAGCTGAAAACGGTATTGTTCTCGGCGGAAAACAGCATGGCTGCAGTCGATTTTTCTTCTCCGGATTCCGTCTGAGGCTGAAGCTTCAGTTCATCCAGGGCATCCCAGCTTCCCAAGTCACTCCAGGTGAAGTGGCTGGGAACCACGGCCACCCGGGAGGATTTTTCCAACACCCCATAATCGATGGAAATAGCTTCCACTTCCTGGAAATAAACGGCTAAAGCTTCTTCAAAGTCCAGCTCCCGACACTCCCGACTGAATCGCTGGAGACAGGCATCAACTGCCGGCAGATGCCGGGCAATTTCTGCCAGGATGACGTCTGTACGCCAGATGAAGATGCCGCTGTTCCAGAAATAATCCCCGGAAAGCAGGTATTCAGCGGCCCGCTTCGCCTCAGGCTTTTCCACAAAGCGGCTGACTTTAAGAACCTTCTCGCGGGAAACCCCATCATCAAACTCGATTGCATCACCACTCTGGATATAGCCATAGCCCGTTTCCGGCCGGCTGGGGGCAATACCCAGAGTCACCAGCCAGCCCTGTTTTGCAACGGT
>JAGHDR010000362.1 GCA_021159825.1 Deltaproteobacteria bacterium
ATTCAGAAATGCCGACAGGGCAGAGAAGTTGTATCATGGGATCATTCGTGTTGCCGGGAAAAGGGTATGGTATGGCTACAGGGTGGTCAAGGGCGACAGCTTTGAAGGGATTGCCAAAAAGTTTTATGGCCCTGAAGGAACAAAGCAACGGATTATGGACGCGAATCCCCATGCAAAGCTTCAGCCCGGTGAACGGATCGAAGTTGAACTGAGGTGAAGAGATTGTTTAAACCCAAGTGAGGACGCAAACGACGATGGGTAAAAAGAAGAAAAAAAAGGGCATACCGCATGACCCGGCGGCCATTCTCAAAAAGGCGGAGAAATTTTTTCAAAAAGGGAACTATCTCCTGGCTGGGAAGGAATTTGAGAAATTAGGGGCGTTGACCGGCCAAAAGAACTTCTTGGAAAAAATTGAAATATGCGACAAAGAGATCAAAAAGCAGGATGCCGGGGATCTTCTCAAAAAAGCCAGGAAAATTGAAAAGGGCGGCAATCCCGGAGCGGCGGTCAAATGCTTTGAAGATGCCTATGAGGTATTGGGGGAAGACTGGATCCGTGAGAAGATTGAGCAGCTTCGAAACGTAACGTCTGTTCTGGATGTGAGCCGGGCTGCAAAAGATGCGGAGGCGGCCGGCGATTACCTGAAAGCGGCCGGGCTTTACGGCCGGGTTTCTGCGGACCATGAAACAGAAAACATGGCTCTCCAAAAAGCGGTATGCCTGGTCAAGGCGGAAGCGTACGTGGAAGCTGTTTCAGCCTTTCAAAATATCGCAGTGAAAGAACCGGAGCATTTGTATGATTTTGGATTTTCCCTGACCAAAATCGGAAGATATTGTGATTGCTTGAAGTTATGGGAAGACATTCCATCTCAGGATGAAAGTTTTTTGGAACAGAAGTCTTTGGTGTGTGATTTGCTGGTTTCCGATCTTTATGCCGCGTTTGAAAGGCGCGAGGATCCGGAAAGAATTTACAAAGAGGGAAAATATCTGTTGGATGCCGGATACGAGAGCTCCAAGCTTCCTCTGGTGATTGAACAATCCGTGTTCGCCTGGATTAAAACGCTGTGGGAAAATGAAGAATATGACACCATTTGGGAGCTGCTGCGCCGGACCTCGTCGGCAATGGAACCGGCATTGCTTCCGCTTTATGCCAAGGTGTGTTTCAAGCGGGCTGAACAATCAGGGAACCATGGGGAAGATCTTTCCATGTTCTGGCTTTCAGCGGTTTATTCCGAAGACTTTGAATCCCGATTTTCCGAAACCGACGAATGCGAGCAGACACGCAAGCTGTTGATAGATTGGGCCGAGGACCTGATAAAAAGCAGTGCCCAGCCGGATGGGGAGATTGCGGAAAGGGTTTTGGCCCAATGGTCGTTGGAAAAGGAAATGGTCGTGGAAATCCGTGGTCTGGTGCGGAAACGAAAAAAATCCCGTTTGCCGGTCCTGACACCCCGTCTTGCTGCACAAACGGGTAAATCGGCCGAGTTTCTTGCGCTTATTCGGAAAAACAGGCGGTTTTTCAAAAACAGGGAAGATTATTTGAGGGCAGGGTGCTGTTATTCGCCGATCCGGGAGAGTTTTTATCATTTGGTGGGTGGGGAATATGAAAAGGCGGTTCAAACTTTGACCGTCGGCGAAAGCGGGGATGAATTCACGGATTACGCCAGGGGCAGGGTTTTCTTTGCTCATGGGCTTTTGTGCTTGAAACGCGGTGCCGGACCGCCGGATGAATATCCGGGCAGCATGGTCGCGTTGTTTGAAACAGCGCCTGAATATGAAAAACAATTCATTGCAGAGGCTTTGGCTGCTGAAGGGACGAATGTGCTCCGGCGATTCGAGGAGGCCCTCATGAACATTTATGGCAGGAGAGCGTCGGATGCGTTGGCGGAAGCCCTATCCCTTGTCATGAGTCGGCGGGCCGTTGAGATGATTTCCCAAAAACTTATCAATGAGAAGGTGTTTTCCATGCGGCTCAAAAAAGCCCTGAAAATCAATCCTGAAAATGAACATGCCCGGGGCCTGTTACGGGACTCTGAATCGAATCTTGAGATGATGGCGCTCGAAAAGGCATTGGATCGGTACAAAATGAGCTCGGCTTGCAAAATCGTTGTTGAATCAAAAAGTGATGTGGTTCGGGAAGCGTTTTTTGAGTTTTTTGAAAGAATCGTAGCGGAAATTGAAGCGGAGAGGAGTTCGGAAAGCGAGAGGATTTTTTATCTCAAAGATATCTATAAATGGTGCGCCAGGGTGGATGACGACCATGACATCCTTTACGATATCGAGGAACTGCTCGAGGAACTGGAAGGGACAAATATCGAATGAATCCGTATAAAATATTGAATATTGATGACGGGGCCGAGAAAAGGGATGTTGTGCAGGCTGCGGCTCTTGCGCTCAGGCAGCGGCGTTACAGTGCGCGAGAGGTTGCTATGGCCCAAAAGGAACTCCTGCATCCGGTTTCAAGCGCCGCCCACCAATTTCTGCAGGTTGTGGAGTTGAAACCTTTTATGGAAAGGGTAACTTTTGAGTATCCGAAGACACCGCGATTATCCGATTTGAAACGGCTTTCAATTTTTGATGAAGCGTTATGAAGGAAAAAAAAGATTTTCTGCGGAAAAAGCTGATTGAGTTTCAGTTGAAGATCGCGGATCTTTCCCTGGCCTTGAAAGAACAGGAAGATACATTCCGGTCCAGAGAGGGCGAACTCTTCGCCGGTCTTTTTGAAGTTCTCGACGCATTTGAAAATGTAGAAGGAACCATTAAAGCCAAGGAAGATGAGATGGATAAGACGGCCCGGCGGTTGGCAAAGAACGTTCGTTCCATCCGGAAAAAGCTGGTCAGACTGCTCAAGACCAAAGACGTCATCAAAATGGAATTTCCCGATGCCCGGGCCGGTATGGATTTCTGCAAGGTGGTGGATACCAGGGTTTCCGATACCCTGGAAGATGAGGCAATCCTCGAAATCGTCAAAAACGGCTACGTAAATCAGGATGAGGGAACGGTCCTCAGAAAAGCGGAAGTGATTACGGTTCTGAATGAAAACCTTTAACGATGACGTTGATTTCGGGCGGCGTGGACCATCTATGCACGCCCATATCGACCGGGCCGCTTTTCCCGTCATGGATTACTGGGCCCCGGAAGTGGGGGTGACGGGGATACATGAACTGCTGGGGAATGCGCTGGTGATGGATGGGGAAACAGAACGAACCCTGGACCTTCGCGGGGAGGAACTGCCGGAAAATTCGTCCTCTTCTGGCGCAACCTTCAGGGGTATAACCGTTATACCCTGACAAACAACCATTCAAACAAAAGGGGGAGAAAATGGGATTTTTTAAAATGTTGTTCGGTATTTGCCGGACGGCGGCTCCGGCTGATGATGGGTGCTGGAATTTTGCGAATGGAAAAATTGAAGTTCAGCTGGATCGCGCCCCGGAGATTGAAAATCAGGGCGGCGCCATCCGTCTGGAAGGAAACGGGTCTCCCGAAAGGGTCCTGGTTATCCACGGCCGGGATGGTCAATTTCATGCGTACAAAAACCGCTGTACCCATGCCGGACGGAGAATCGATCCGTTTATGGAGACCGACTCTCTCAAGTGTTGCAGTATTTTCAAATCAACCTTTAGCTATGACGGAAACGTCATTTCGGGGGCAGCCAAAAAGCCTTTGACCCCCTTTAAAGTGGAACAGGACGCGGGGAAATTGATGGTTTCCGTCATAGGTTAAGGGAACTTCCAAAAAATAATCTACGCATCCTGTTTGCCCTTTTGCCCGGCTTCTACGTTGTGATAATAGGCACATAGCCTACTATGCACCTATCATCACGCCTTGAAGACGAACAAAAGTTCTGCACGATATGCGTATATTATTTTCTTCCAGTTCCCTAAGAAAGTTTGGTTTTCATGACGAGGGGCAAAAAAGCGTTTTTTTGGGTTGGGGCCCAGTTGTGGTATGGGGTGGGCGGGGTCCTGCTTTTGCTGTGCGTATTGCTCCTAGCAGTGCCTTTCATCATAAACCTCGACAGCGTTCATAGAGAGATTGCGGCCCGTTTCCACCGGGAAACGGGTGGTCAAG
>JAGHDR010000205.1 GCA_021159825.1 Deltaproteobacteria bacterium
CTGCAGGAAAAGGTGGTCAAAAGGATATCCGATTTCCAGGCTTCCCACCAGTTCGCCGTTCCGGAATACCGGAACAACCCCCCGGATGCTCAGACCCGTCAGCCCCCATTCAAGGCCTATCTTGCCCTTACCGCTTTTAAATGCGTCCATGATGCTGGTTCGATAGGCAATCTTTTCACCCGCTTGATCCGGCAGGTGAACCCGCAAAAAGGATTTCCCGGGCAAAATATGAAAATGCAACTGGCGAATACCGAAATCTTTTTTCAGTACCTCATACAAAGGGGACGTATAATCCAGAAGCCCTTTTCGGTCCCGTTTCGACAATAGGTTCTTAATCGTGGGATTTTCAGAAAGAATGGTCGCCATGGAAAGGGCCTGGTCTCCTTTCTGGCGAACCGATGCCAGAAAAAGCTCATAGAATCGAAAAAGCTCCCTTTTCTCCTCTTCCTTGATTATTTCCTGCTGGGAACTCAGGCCGATGTAGACCAGGGAGGTTGTCGCAGCGAAAGAAAAAAACAGAAAGGGGATCAAAAGCTTCCACTTCAAGCTGATGCCCTGCACACGATGTATGAAATCAGAAAACATAGCCCTCAATCCGACGAAGGTAACGGCATTTTGTTCATATCTTTCAGTATCCTTTTCTGACGCCTCAGCACCCGGGCACTGGGTTTTATGGGGGACCAGCGGTGAGGACTGGGCAGTACGGCGGCCAGGAGCGCTGCCTGGCCCCGGGACAGGCGGCCGGCGGAAACATGGAAATATGCTTCTGCGGCCGCACCAACGCCCCTGATCCCTTTTCCCCAATCCACAGTGTTGAGATACACTTCCAAAATCCGCTTCTTGGAGAGAAAGAGCTCAAGCAATACCGTATAATATGCTTCAAGTCCTTTCCGGGTCCAGGTCCTGGCAGGCCAGAGAAATACGGTCCTGGCCACCTGCATGGTGATGGTGCTGGCGCCACGATACCCTTTCCCCGTAGCCATATCCTTCAATGCGTCATTAAGTTCGATAAAATCAAACCCTTTATGGACTAGAAAACGTTGATCTTCAGCTGCAAGGACCGCCTTTTTCACATGGGGGGATATCTGCTTAAATGAACGCCAGTGCATGGATATCTCCGGCGTTTTGGGGCTGAATCCCAAAGCTATGGATTTAAATGGTGTTATCAGGAAAAAAGGGGGATTAATGTATCGGAGGGATAATATCTGCAGGATGCTCATAAAAACCAGCACCACAAGCAGACCGCATCCCCACTTTATGATTCGATAAATTCGCTTACGGCTCCTTTTTCCGCCTGATTTTTTTACGCCTGCTTTTTTACTGCTTCCCATGCCCCATTCATCTGTTCAGCGGTCGCTCTTTCCAGGGAAACGCCGCTCTGGTTTAAATGCGTTTCCATTTGCTCAAAACGATTCAGGAATTTCCGGTTCGCCGATCTCAATAGATCTTCTGCGTTCATACCCCAATGCCTGGATAGATTGGCCAGACTGAAAAAAAGGTCCCCCATCTCCTCCATTACCATTTGTTCATCCTCACGGCCGACGGCGCATTTCAGTTCCTCCACTTCCTCCAGGACCTTTTCCCAGACCTCCCCCCGGTCAGTCCAGTCGAAACCTATCTTAGCAGCCCTTTCGCTCAAACGATGGGTCCTCAAAAGCGCCGGCAATCCATTGGGTACATGTCTCAGGGTAGCAGAAACGGGTTCCGGGGCATCCGCTTCTTCCCGCTTGATTCTGGCCCAGTTGGTGGCCACCTGATCGGCCGACGTCACTTTTGTGTCCGAGAAGACATGGGGGTGCCGACGAATCATTTTAGCGGTTATTTTTTCCACCACCGCCACAAAATCAAACTCCCCGTTTTCCTCTGCCAGGGCAGCCAGAAAAATAATTTGAAACAGCAGGTCCCCCAGTTCGCCACAGGTTTCGTCGGATGACGCATTTTCAATGGCATCCAGTACCTCATAAGCTTCTTCAATCAGATAGACCTTAATGGTGTGATTGTTTTGCTTTGCATCCCACGGACAACCGTTTGGGGCACGAAGCCGTCTGACCAGAGACAAAAGCTCACCCATGGCCCTGCCCAGCTTATCGGTATCGATTTTTTTCATTTTTGCACTCAAATTTTTCCCTTGACGACCTCTTGGAGATTATCTTTTTGTTTTTCAAATGACTTTTTCAGTTTTTCATGAAAACCCGGAGGGATGAGGCCGATCATGGTCTGATAGGAAGTGATGATGACAGACGCCAGCCGCGATTGCCTAACAAGGGACGAATCTTGCGGTGCCAGAAAAGTTACCAGAATAATAATTAAATAACTGAGAAAAATGCCCTTCAGAAGGGCCAGACAGGCCCCCAGAATTCTATCGACCCATCCCAGGAATATTTTTTGAAACAGCTTTTTGAACAACCATCCCAGCAGGTTGCACAGCACGAGAACCACCAGAAAGATCAGGGCAAATGCGATCAGGGGAAGGTATTTGCCCGGAGGGATAAACCCTTTTAGAAAAACAGCTACTTGAGGATGATACGCATTGGCCAGCCAGATACCCAGCACAACCCCGGCCAGGGATCCGATTTCCCGAACAATCCCCCTGAAAATACCTCGAATGAGGAAAAAAATCACTGCTGCAATAATGATGATATCCAGAATGTTCATTATGATTCCCGGCCTCCGGCGGGCTGATGTTCTTTCCTGAGCAGGTCGTTAACGGTTTTCACGGGGTTAAATGTAATGGCCGGTACTTCAACGAAGAGCGTAATCCAGTGGGCCATGGAGCCATTCCAGAGACCCGGGTGCTCCAAAGCCTTGAGCTCCTTTCCATCTTTGGATTTCAGGGAGATAAAGACCGTATCCGGATCCACAAATTCCCGCAAATCAAACGGTTCACCCCGCCAGTCCCGAACCCCGCACACCAGGTCCACGGGATTGAAATGGGTAGCACCGGCCAGTATGGCCTGCTGCTCCTTGTCGTCCGGGTCAATCTGGCCTGTTTCAACAATCTGTTGGGAGGTCTCACCCGATTTGCCTTCCACCCAGAACGGGCCGCCGCCCGGTTCGCCCGTATTCTTTACCATACCGCAGACACGAATGGGGCGATTGAGTCGGCGCATGATCCAGCGTTTCCTCTCTTCAGGACCGGCTGTTTCCACGGCAGGGGGCATGGCAACCAGGAGATCCTTCTCCAGAAAAACGGCTGCCTCTTCCAAAACCCCTGAGGCTGTTGGTTCTGTGGCCAGTTCTTTCATATAACGGGCGATCCGATTCTGTATGGAAATGAGATAGCCCCCCGTAATCTTTTTCCATGCGGTGGTTTCATTTTTGAGATAATCTGGAACAACGTTATCAATATTTTTGATAAAAACAATATCACCCTGAAGATCATCCAGGTTTTCAAGGAGTGCCCCGTGTCCTCCCGGCCGAAACAGCAGCCGACCGTCTGCCAGGCGGAAGGGCTTGTTTTCCAGATCCACCGCAAGGGTATCTGTTGAGGCTTTCTGCATGGAAAAACCTAACGCGTAGTGGATTCCAAACTGCTTTTCATGAATGGGCCCAACCTTTTTGAAACAGGCCTGAAATCGTTTTAGATGTTCAGGGGAGACCGTAAAATGCAAGGGACAACGGTTTGTGGCATCACAGGCGTATGAAACCGCCTCCACCAGGTGTTCTTCAAACGCGGTGTGGTTCCCTTCCGGATACCCGTGAAACAAAAGGAGCCCTTTGGGTAAAGCCGCATAACCGAGACCTTCTTCTTTTAACAGCAATGAAATGATGTCTCTGAAATGGCCTTTGCTCAACAACTTCGCCATGGACATGCCATTTTTGGAGAGAGTCAATGACAGATCCTGAAAAAAAGCAAACCGGGAGACACCTTCCATGAAAACCAACATCTGTTTTGCCGACGCTCCACCGGCGAGCGCATCCCGGTTCACCGTATTTTTTTCAATCTCCCCGGGCTGGTTCAAATAACCGAGAAGCACCTTAAACATTCTGGAAGCCGCTCCTGAAGCAGGGACGAACTTGGTAAAGGAACGCGTCTGTTTTTCTTTCTCATAAAGTGTCGTAAAGTGTTTTCGCTCTTCCCGGGTGAAAACCGCGATCCCTTTTCCGGGAACACATGGGCCCGTAAGCTTTAGATATGGCCTGGCGGTTTTGAAAAGAGCCACCTGTCTTTCCGTCTCCTCCAGGGAGATTCCGTGCCCGTTTATCTGTTGAATATCATCGTCGTTGAATAGAGGCTCATTCATACTTTTTGCTCC
>JAGHDR010000025.1 GCA_021159825.1 Deltaproteobacteria bacterium
ATCATTTCTTTTACGTGATAGGTGGTGGTTCTGGCCACAAAAGTGGCGCCGGCACCCCTGGTCAGGGCTGCAACGTCAAAGGGTCTGGAATGGGTGCCATAAACGGCGGTGGTGGCCTTTTTACCCGTCGGGGTGAGGGGAGAATACTGCCCGCCCGTCATCCCGTAGATGCTGTTATTCATAATGATGGCCGTCAGGTCCACATTCCGCCTGGCGGCATGGATCAGGTGATTGCCGCCGATGGCCAGTGCGTCTCCGTCCCCCATGGGTACGATTACATTCAGTTCGGGTTGACCCATTTTAACCCCCATGGCGAATGCCAGGGCCCGGCCATGAAGGGTGTGCAGGGTGTGAAAGTCGAGGTACCCGGGCATACGGGAGGAGCATCCGATGCCGGAAACCACCACAATATCATTTTTTTTCAAATTCAACTGATCAATGGCCCGGATCATATTGCCCATGATAATGCCGTGCCCGCATCCGGCGCACCAGATATGCGGTAGGAACCGTTCCCGCATGTAATCTTTGACCGCCATCTTATACTCCTTTTCCTCGAATCATGTTCAGGACGTTCAGGATGTCCGCCGGTGAAATGGATGTACCGTCAAACCGATTGGCAAGGTAAACCCTTTCAGGCTGAATGACGGCCTTTCGCACTTCCCGGCAGACTTGTCCCATGTTCATTTCCACCACCAGCACATGGGTTTTTTCTTTGCACATGCGCCGTACCAGTTGTCGCGGAAAGGGCCAGAGGGTCTGCAACTCCAGCAGTCCGACTTTCAGACCCCGCTGCCTGCGCTGTTCCACCATGTGCAGGGCGGTCCTGGCAGCGCTGCCGAATGAAATGAGCAATATTTTAGCGTCTTCGGTATAATATTCTTTATACCGGGCCAGTAGATCGGCCTTGTTTTCAATTTTATCCACCAGGTGATGCAGAAGATCATAGGCCACTTTGGGATCGTTTGACGGAAACCCCCACATGTCGTGAACCAGGCCTGTGACGTTATATCGGTGGACACCGCCGAAATCGCTCATGGGGAGCCTGCCGTCCTCGCGGGTCAGGTAGGGATGAAAATTAGTCCCTTCGGGTACGGATGTGCGAAGTCTTTCGACCACGTTGATTTCACCCGGTCCGGGTATTTTGACCTTTTCACGCATGTGCGCCACCACTTCGTCGAAGAGAAGGATGACGGGTGTTCTGTAGGTTTCAGCCAGATTGAAGGCCTCCACGGTCATCAGGAAAACATCCTGAAGGTTGGAGGCGGTAAGCGTTATGATGGAATGATCTCCGTGGGTCCCCCATCTTGCCTGCATTACATCCCCCTGGGCGACACCTGTGGGCAATCCCGTGCTGGGTCCCCCCCGTTGCACGTTGACCACAACGGATGGCACCTCGGCCATAACCGCGTAACCAATGGCTTCCTGTTTGAGAGAAAAACCGGGGCCGCTGGTGGCCGTCATGACCTTGAGTCCGGTAAGGGATGCGCCGATAATGGCGCACATGGAGGATATCTCGTCTTCCATCTGAAGGAATTTCCGGCCCAGTTTCGGCAGTTCTTCGGAGAGAATTTCGGCAATCTCGGTGGAAGGGGTGATGGGGTAGCCCGCAAAGAACTGTAACCCCGCATAAAGCGCCCCCCGGGCAATGGCCTCATTGCCTTGAATAAATGTTGTACCGGATTTCACGATTTATTTTCCTCCAGTTCAATGGCCATGTCGGGGCATCTCAATTCACAAAGCCCGCAATTGATGCATTTTTCAGGGTAAGCCCAGCAGGCCTTGTCCTGACCATCCAGCACCAGAACTTCCTTGGGGCAGAACGCCACGCATATACCACATCCCTTGCACCAGTCTCTGTTGATAATCACGCGTTTTTTCGGTTCCATGTTATGTCTTTCTGAATGTTAATACGCTTCGGGAATATTTTATTGTTGAAAGAGCAATGATGACGTTTAACGCCATTTTTTAATGACGTCAAGCACAACGGCTTTGTTGATCGGTTTGACAATATAGTCGTCCATGCCCGTTTTCAGGCATTTTTCACGGTCTCCGTCCATGGCCTGCCCGGTCATGGCGATAATGGGGACCTTTTTTTGTACGTCTTTTTCCTTTTCAAATTCCCTGATGGCCCGGGTGCTTTCCAAGCCATCCATTTCAGGCATTTGGATATCCATGAAGATCAGGTCAATTTTTTCAGGCGAGTCGCTGTATTTAAGGGAAGCTTCTCTGCCGTTTCCCGCCACCGTGACCTTATGCCCGGCTTTGGTGAGCATTTTTTCAGCAAGCTTTTGGTTTACCGGGTTATCTTCCGCCAATAGGATGTTCAGTTGTTTCTTCTTACCAGGCGACCCGGAAGGGGCGCTGACAATCGGTTTTGTCAGGGCCGGTTTATCAATGGGGGCTTCATCGGTCAAGGGAAATGTCAGGGTAAAGCAGGTGCCTTTCCCTGTTTCACTTTCCACCTCGATGGGGACCTCGTGTTTTTCAAGGATTTCTTTGACAATGCTCATCCCGAGACCTGTCCCCACTTCACCGCCGGTGCCGCTCTGTGAGGTGCTGGTAAACTGATCAAACAGGTATGGTATTTTGTCTTCGGGAATGCCGATTCCCGTATCCGCCACTTTGACTCGGACTTTCCCCCCGTGACCGGGTTCGATGTTGAGATGGATGGCGCCATTGTCGGGGGTGAATTTGATGGCGTTGGATAGCAGGTTGTTGAACACCCGCCCAAGCCCACTGGCGTTTCCCATGATAACGGCCCCTTCACAC
>JAGHDR010000139.1 GCA_021159825.1 Deltaproteobacteria bacterium
AAGTAACCACGGTGATGTGATCTTATGATATGTAGTAGCCGCGTGCGGCGAGGCGTAGTCTAAGACGTTCACGAGCTGGTTGTTTGAAGAAACCGGTCTACTCGACATTCAATAAAATCCGTATGCCTATAATAAGAAAAACTATAATCAGAACTGATATACACATGAATAAATACATTGTTAGCCGCTTTAAAATTGCCGGTCAAAAAATGTAAAGAATAATTCAATAGTTTGTAAATATCAGAAAACAAATGTGTTCCAGTCATCGCGACAGAGAGATGCGTACGGGCTTGTTCCAGCCGTTGGGTACTATTTTCCTTCATCAAGGCCAATACATAAAAGACACCCATAAAAGTGTCGAAATAAATTTTGCGTTTCTCTGAGTTCTTTTTCAAAATCTCATAAGCAGCCTCATAATATTGAATCGCCTTTTTATTTTTTCCTTTCAAAAAAGCCATCCATCCCTGTAAGCATAAACTGTTCTCCGTATGATCGGCTCGATGTTTTTTTAACCAGCTTTCAATTTTTTGGATTTTTCCGGTCAACATCCATTTTTCCAAAACGGTCGTCTGCAAACCGGCTTCACATCTATCCGAATCCGATAATACCAATTGCTCTATATAATCAAAGTGTTCGGCTCTGTTTTGCCAATACCGCAAGTCATTAATCAATGACTCCTGGAATAGGGAAGTATGAATATCCGCAGGTAATATCTGAACCCAGGTACGGTCAAACGGATTATGACTGATTTGATGCAATATCGCCGGTAAGGAAATGGTGTGAGTTGTTTTATCTTTAAATTTCTGATAAAGGCTTTTTATTCGGTTCATTTCTTTTTGATAAAATAAAATTCGAATAGCGGCAATTAGATGATCCGGTTCAAGACTCGAATTCCCGCTCAGGGTCTCTTCCGTCAAATTAAGGACAGTTTGAATCCTTTTCAGATAAGGCTTGAACTTTTTCGCCGCGATTGTCTGACGCGTGATAATTTCGACAATTTGACGATCGACAAGAAGACGACTGCGAGTTTTACCTTCCAATAGATCCTGATTAAGCAACGTATCCAGGGCCGGACGCAGCAACTTGAATCCATTATTTCTTGATACTGAGTCGAATTCTTCACCATTGGCTGCTTTGATACCTGTTTGTATCAGGCATTGTATTAACCGGGTTTGATTTAGTGGATAATAGGCAATGGAGAGAATTTGGAGAATGCTTTTCTCAAATGCGGGCAGCTTTTCATAACAGGCGGTTAATTTATTGACGGTCATATTTTTTTCCCCGAATTAAATAATAATTTCAAACCGAAGGATACGGCCACAGCCGCCCCATGGACCGTATGGACCGATCCCAAAACCGGCGGGTGCAGTTGCGCATGGGGGATTCCGGGGCGAAGTGACGGTATTCGGTGGGGCTACAGCTCTGATGGTGACGCTTCCTCAGCAGAAAAGCCAAATAAATCCGCCATCCCGATCTTCAAACCTTCGATCGCTGTCGATTCAACAATATCTTCACCGGTGCAAATTACAGCTTTGCCATACTCGTTGTCAGCGCCGATTCTATAAACCATAACTGTCTTATCCGTCGGGTGAACCAGCCAGTATTCCCTGATTCCATGTCTCTCGTAAAGATTACGCTTGATTTTCATATCCTTCGCGGCAGTTGCGGGCGACAATATTTCAATTACAAAATCAGGCGGGCCTTTACAGCCTCTTTCATCGAGTTTTGACTTATCGCAAACCACGACGATATCAGGCTGAACCACGGTAAGGGTCTCCTTGTCTGAGGCTTCCGGGTCTTCGGATAAACGCACATCAAATGGGGCCACATATACCTCACAAGGCGTGTCATCCAAAAAATCCGCAATGGGTCGCACAATCTTAAGGAGCATTTTTTGATGAAGCCTTGAAGGGGCAGGGCTCATATCATATGCAACCCCGTCGATTAGCTCCCATCTTCCCTCATCTGTCCAATTTGAATAGTCATCATAGCTGAATCGCTCTTGCCGATCGCGTACTAAGGTTGGCATGATTCTCCTCCCTCTATTCAACTGATTTCATATTACAGTACGCTTTTTTTGTTCTCGTTCCCACGCAGAGCGTGGGAACGAGCTTAATATCACCATTTCTTGATAAGCGAGGCAGTTGGGTAATAGAAAGCCAGTATTTTATCGTAGCTGGTTTTCTTACCGAGGATGGCGGAGCCCCACTGGGAGTATCCCACACCATGCCCCCAGCCTTTGCCGTCAAAGATAAAGTTGCCGTTTTCCTTTTTGATTTCCAGCAGGATCTCAGGAAGCTTGAGGGCCCGCCTGAGAGTGGTGCGGGTGCGTACGGTTTTGGTTCCGCTGTCGGCAACAATTCGAATTTTAATGATGCGGCCGGACGGCCCTTTTTTTGCCGGTTCAATTCGCTTGAGCCCCTTTATTTTAAGGCCTCGCCGGTTAAGCGCCCGTTCCACCTCGGAAACGGAAAAGGTCTTCTTCCAACGAGCCATTTTTCCTTTGAGACTTTCGGGGTCCGGGTGGGCCACCAGATAGGGTTTGCTGAGGCCGAAGATGGACCCCGCGTCTGCGGTGTACCCACCGCTGTTGGCGCTGTACATGGCAAGAATCGGCTTGTTTTTGTAACTGAGGATCTGCCCTTCGGTTTCTCGAACGGCGCGATCGGTCTTTTTGGTTTCCCGCTTCATCCCTTTATAGGCCTGGTCCCCTTCGTCGTCCACCACGTCAAAGACCCAGGTTTTTCGGTGGCGTAACTGGTAGTAGGCGTATGTCCTGGCGGCTACGGTTTGGGCTTTAAGGGTTTCCAACGGCCAGGAGGCATAGGATTCGGAAGGCACCACCGATCTAAGATAAAGTTCCATGTCTACCCGGTTGATGATGTAGAGTTTTCCCTTCCTCAACTTTGCCAGTATGTTTCCCCGAACCTTTTTCTTTTTTTTCCCACAAGACACCACAAGCGGATTTTTGCTTTCAAAAAGCATTTCACTTCCGGATGTACGACTTCCGTTGACCATCAAAACGCCGCCGGCCTTTTTTATCACAAAGCGGTTTTTACAGCCGAAGCCTTTGGCGCAAACGTTCGTTCCGCTGATGGTGGCGCTCCCCGTGGTTTTGCAAAGGCGAACCCTGAGTTCCGGGGAGGGCATGAGCTTGGGGACAGGTTTCACGGAGGGGGGCGGCGCCGGTTTAGGTATCGGTGTGGGCTTGGGTTCAAGTGTTGGTGTCGGTTTAGGTATCGGTGTGGGTTTGAGTTCAGGTGTTGGTGTCGGTTTGGGGGGCGCCTTTTTGATTTGTTCCAGTAATGCTTCGGCCTGAAAACGGAATTTTCCTTTCGGATAGGCTTTCAGATATTTTTGAAGCACGGGTTTTGCTTTGTTCAGCCGATCCAGGTGGAAAAGCAGAAGCCCTTCTCTGTATCGGCCGATTTCTGCGGCCTGTGGGTATTCCCGTGAGACTTTTCGGTAGACCTCAAGGGCTTTTTTGGGCGCGTCCAGGAATGCGGACAACAGGGTGGCTTTTGAGAGCAGGGCGTCAATCCTGGTTTTTGGAATGACGGATAATTCAAGAGCACTCTGGTAGTTTTCCAAAGCCTCCATGTACTTTCCCACCTCGATCAGGTAGGCGGCCTCATTGATATCATATCGGGCCTCATGCTCCTGTGCCGGATCCGGCTGCGCTCCAAAAGCTGCGCCACAGGCCATTAAAACCCACAGTACTGCAGAAACAAAAAGCGTTTTTGTCCCAAGGATCATTTCTTTTCCTCTCTTTCCAGAGCCCCTTTCAGAAAAGCTTCAAGCATCTGCAGCTGAAGGTCATCCGGGTGTTTCTTAAGCCCTGCCCGGGCCTGAGCAAGGGCTTCCCCTGTTTGTCCTTTATCAGCCAGATGCTTGGCATACAAGCGGTAAAACCGGACTTCCCCGGGAAAATCATGGATGCTCTTCTCCAGGGTGGCTGCAAGCGCCTCATCTTTACCCAGTCGCGTTTGGGCATAAATCAGATAGAGGTATGCTTCACGGTCCGGTTTCACGCCAAGAGAACGGGAGAGGCTTTTTTCCGCTTCCGTGTATTCTGCTGCCTTAAATGCGTCAATGCCCTGCAATTTCAAGAATTCAGCATCCTGGGTTCTTTTTTCCGGGAGTGTTGCTTTTTGAGGTGATGGCGTCGTTTGGATCTCGGGCTTTTCAGGCGGTGGGGTTCCTGCCAGATCCCGTTTGATCAATTTCAAGGCGGTATCATCCGGGTTCATTCGAAGGGCTTGGTCGACCAGCTTCAAGGCCTTTTCTTTTTCGCCCTTGGCCGCCAGTTGCCGCGCGTATGCCTGATAGAGGCGCACTTCATAGGGAAAGGCTTTAATGCCGGTTTCAAGGGTTTTTTCCGAGGCCGCCGCATCTTCCAGAATCATCTGGGTATAAGCCAGATACAGGTAGACTTCTCGGTCTTCCTTCAAAGACATCGCTTTTTGAAGAGACTGGTAGGCATCACCGAATTTCCTGTTTTTGAACGCTTCGATGCCCGTGCCTTTATGTTTTTCAAAGCGTGCTGCCACCATTTTCGGGGTGACATCTTCTTTATCCACCAGGACCAGGGTTTTCCCTTTGGGGTAGGGGGCGTTTAAAAGGCTGGCAACCAGGATATCCCCTTCCAACTTCAAATCCTTGATGTTGTCAGCCCCCAGATAGTTGCGATCCAGAACCAGTTTCGGGCCGGCGTTGATTTCCAGGTCCGAATTTTCAAAAATATTGTTATTGACAATTTCGGCGCTCCCCCCAAGAAAGCTCAGACCCACTCGGTTTCTGGTAATGCTGCTTTTTTCCAAACGCCCTTTGCCCCCCTTGATAACAATGCCCTTATGGAAGCCGGAAACGGTTAGTGCACTTAATTCAAAGGGGCTGCCATCCTCCGCTAAAATGCCGATGCCTTTCAATCCTTTTAACGAAACGGCTGTTGCTTCCAGTAGTCCGCCCTCAGCTTTGAGGCATTCGGTACATCCCGAGAAAACAGCATTAGAAATCTCCGCGCGACCGCCTGCCGGTATTTCAATCCCTTTCCATCCCTCTCCATCAAAAAATACGCGGTTTTTTGCTTCGCCCCTGATGGTGAGCGCACCGTTGGCCACCAGTTTTGCGCCAGGTGAAAAATGGAAGCGTGTGCCGGGTCCCACAGTGGAAACTTCCCCTTCCGGAACGATGCAGACACCCTCCACCGAATAGGTTCCGGGAACCAGCGGACCTTTGAATTGAGGCGGCAGTTTCACCGTATCAAAATAGGGCATGGTGAGGTTTTGAACCGGGGTAGAAGGGGAACGATTCCCCAGCTTGTCCACGGATCTGATGCGGTAGTAGTAGCGCTTTCCCTGGGTGACCCTGGCGTCCAGGTATTTCAAATCCTTCGTTTTTTGAAGCGGTTCAAAATCACCTACCGCCTTTTCGCTCCGCTCAACCAGAAATTCACTCAGGTCTTCGCTCTCGGGCGAAGACCATGAAAGGGAAATGCCCTGTTTTCCGGAACGGGCCACCAGGCCGGCAGGCGGGGGTGGCGCAACGGCATCAATGGTTACGGTTCCCGTCTCTGCCCATGTTCTTTCAATGCCGTTTGGCTTAACGAGGCGAAGGGTGAGGGGCAGGGAGGCAGCTCGATCCCCTTCATGAACCACGTAAGCGCCCTTATAGGTGCCCCCGGAAGAATAGTGCATGGGAATGTTTTGTTTGAAGTCCCCCAGATCGAAAAAACAGGTCAGGCCCTTTTCAGCGTTCAGCGCCACTTCGATTTGCGCCCCGGCGCCGAAAACACCCTTGTCCACATTGGTATTGACAAAGAGAATTTCCGGGAGCGCATCCCCATGGGGGTTGTCAGGCATGAATTGGGAAATTTTCC
>JAGHDR010000114.1 GCA_021159825.1 Deltaproteobacteria bacterium
AGGCAAGCGAAGACTCCGACATCGAATGAAAGAGCGGCTACAATAGTTTTTGGGCTATTTTCTTTGTATCTGAGATTCTGTCGCGCTTGTCACCCTGGGGGACGTTGATAAGCCTGTTAAGTTATTTTTCAACATATTGAATCTGTAAGGTTGGGGGGCGTTAGATGTGGAAGAAAAGGTTCAAAGGGGCAGAGACACAAAGTTGAAAGGACCTATTTTTTCTTCCATTTCAAGCCCTTGTCTGTCAATACAATAACAAACCCAATTAATACAACTAAGCCAAAAGCCAGGAAACCCAAGGTCAAATAATCCATTATTGCACTTCCATTTCATCTGGCAAATACCCCAAACCCAGAGAAAAAACGCCAACCAACAACCCTACCAAAATAGCTCCAACGGAAACCGCAGATGCTTTTGCAAAAGGGCTAATAACCATAACAGTGAACAGAACCTTTCCCATATCCCAAAAGACCTTGGCCAGATTCTCTTTTTGTTTGTCATTTCTAATTATTCTCAAATCCGACTCTTTCCTTTGGGCTAAATCATCTTAAAAAAAACAATGCTTGATGTTAAACGTCCAATTCGCAATAGTCAACCTCCATCTTGTTCCATCGGAAAAACGCAAAGAAAAAAACATAGGGGACAAAAGTTGTTTTATACTCTCTGGTCTTTAATATTTTTCTCAAACGAATTGTGGTCCAACAGCCCGGATGTCAGTGTGAGACCTTTGCAAAACGTCCTCTTTTGTCCGATTACTGCGTTAGGTTAAAATTTCAATCCTCGAAATATCCAATATATTCCTGTGGTTGAAATTTTCGCCTTCCTTATACTCGACAAAATTGAACATTTTTCAAAGGTCTCAGTGTAGGAATCATTTAATGTTGTAGGCTTCATCATGGGGTCCCAAAAGTACAAACTTGATGGTTTCGTCAGATGTTGCGGAACAATCGGAACAGGAAACAAATTCAGCGTCTCCTTTTTTTCGGCATGCAGCACAATACAGGTAGATTATAATGAAGTTACGTTTGATCGGGCAAGAATAAAACCCCCTAAAGTTACCCTTTAGAGGTTCGCCAAGTTCAACTGGATGATCCATAACCTGGCTAACTTTCTTTTCAATCTGCTTTTTTATGCCGGAATGTTTCTTGACACCTTTCAGGAATTCCTTTTCAAATATTGCTCTCATGAGTCGCCAAAGACTTCCTCAAAGGTATGCCATTTGGCTGTGCCGTTGTCGAGCCTGGACTGTACCTCGAGTAGTGCTTTGTGGAAATCAGGATTGGAAAGTATGATCTCCATGCTGTCTCCTTGTGCTTGCCGTTTGAGTGCGAGGATAAATTGCGTGACAATATCGGCGACAGTTGTTCGGTTTTCTCGAACATATACCTTGACAAAATCCACTAAATCCTGGTCAAGGCTGATATTTAAACGTGCTTTTGGCATGATTTCCCCCCCCCCTGTTGTGATGTTCCCAATATGCACCCATCAGGAACAGTTGTCAAGGAGTATCGGTTGGGGGTCGGATCTTTGATTGACTTAGGAACGTGGACGCAATAACTTTCACAAGAAGGCGCATAGATTTGGGCCAAATTTGTTCGATCTGAAATCACAAAAGCTGAAGTAATAGCAAGCTATTTCAATGTTTTTGTGCCAAATATTAAATCGGGCAGATCGGGCGAAGATGGCCTGAAGCTATGATGCATGGTTGGGGAAGTTATTGCGGCCACGTTCCTTACCTTCATGACTTCATCCCGGGTATCACCATTGAATGTTTAGGGGTCTGCTGCTGACTTTTGGCTATATTTCGTCCAGGGCCTTAGCGTGAAACCAAAAAAACCCGCAGATCAATACAGATCTGCGGGTCAAATATCCCTCGGTTCATAGCCCTGCACTCCAGGCTATCCCCGATTCATTCCCTAATTTTCAATGTTTAAACGTCGGTATTCAACCGCATCATGCCCCATCATGCCCATGCCTCAACGGCACCATTGCTTTCTTTGTTTCCGCCTGCCGGCCATCGCGGGCCGCTCAGGCGAGGCGGATGGGCGTATTTAGCAATCCTCACTCCAACCGTTCCAACCGCTTTTTTGCCTGTTTGTTTCTCGGATCAAGGACCAGCGCCTTTTTGTACTCCTCGACCGCCCGGTAGTTGATACCCAGTTTCTCGTAGAGCAATCCGGCCGTTACGCGAATCCGGGCGTTATCCGGCAGGTATTCCATCCCCTTTTGCATCACATCAAGGGCCGCCTCATACGCCTTATTTTTCATATAGTATTTGCAGACCCTGAAGAAGACCGACGGTTTAATCTCCGTTTCATCATCGAGATACCTCAGCGCATTTTGGTACGCGGCATGGGCCGGATCAGGTTTTTTCTCTTCAGCGAGATATTCGGCGAAAATGATGTGGGGTTCCACCCGTTTGGGCAGGGCCAGGGCCAGGTCTTTCTCTTCCAGAAGCTTTTCTTTGATCAGTATGCCCAGGTACAAACGGGTCCGCCGGGGGGAAAGCAAGATGGCGTGTTGCAGGGTCTCAAGC
>JAGHDR010000115.1 GCA_021159825.1 Deltaproteobacteria bacterium
GCACCCACCACTTCGTGGAAACATCAGACGTTCATTTTAACATAACAGCCCCTCGGGTCCAATGGGAGGAAGCCGAATTCGGTCCCCTTGAAATTGAGTGTGCACTACGGTCCAAAGACCTTTATATAAGCCGATCCAGTTTACGGTTCGAACGGGGAAAACTCCTGTTGCGGGGTCATCTGAAACGGGGAAAAAACCCGGAGATGCTTTTTACCAGTTACCTGGAGATGGACCGGCAACCCCTGGAAGATTTACCGACGCCCCTGGCTTTCGTCAAAAATCGGCTGGAAGGCAAGCTGACCCTGGAAGCCCTGCTTTTTGCCGGAGGAAATACAAAAGAGGCGCTACTTTCAAGCCTCACGGGAAACGCGAATGTTTTGCTGGAACAAGGGGTGGTCAGAAAGAGTAACGTATTTATCAAAATCCTGGATAACATGAGCCTGACCCGCGCTTTTGAAACAAGGCCTGAACATCTCTCAAAGGACGGCCTCTATTTCAATCGCATCGAGGGTCACTTTGACATCGATAAAGGGATTGCCAAAGCCGGCAATCTGATCATGGAAAGTCCTGTTTTTAACGCCGTGGCAGAGGGACAGGCAGATCTTCGCACCGGCATGATGGATGCGGAAATCGGCGTTCATCCGCTGACCACGGCGGACCTTCTGGTCAACCAAATTCCCGTACTGGGATACCTGTTGAGAGGGGACGATAACACTTTGGTGGCTGAATATTTTCAGGTGGACGGAAAGATGTCTGATCCGAATGTTGAATACATGGCCTTTAAGAGCATGAGCTACGGCGCCTACAGTTTTTTCAAGCGATTGTTCCTTTCCCCTCAAAGGCTCTTTCAAAATATCAGTGAAACTACCGGCGACTTTGAACATAAGGGATTGTCATTGCCGGATAAAAGCCTTCAACCGGAATACGATATGGCAAATTGAACCGCTGAAAAATTTCGGCCCGCCGGATTTTCGGAAGGTTGCAAAAGAGATGGAAGCCTGATAAAAGGGTGGGCTTGAGGAATCGTGAAAAAAGGCCGTTTGATGAGGGGTATTGCCGCCGGCTCATCATGGCCGGGACAATCAGAGGACTATATTATGGCCAAGACAGAACTTGTTGATATTTTCAAAAAGAGAACCCGACACCCCTTCAGGCCCAGATCTTCGGACGTGATCAACAGGCTGTTTTCCGATTTTATGCCCTTTGGTTCCTATCGAAGCGACTCCCTGATTGCAGGATCATGTCAATATGCGGGAAAGTTGCTCTATGTCGTTGCACAACAGAAACCCAAACCCGAGGATCTCCAAAGCAGTGAGGACCTAAAGAAATTGAATTACGGCATGCCCACCTCCGATGACCACTCGGTAATCCTTTCCGTTTTGAAAAAGGCCTGTGATCAGGATACGGAAAACACCTTTCTTTTTTCCATTATCGATACCTACGGGGCCGATATTTCCATGTATTCGGCCCAGCGATTTCAGGCTTTTTTTATCGCACAGCTGATTCGGGAGTTTTTGACCATTCCCATCAGAACCATCTCTCTGGTTCTTGGAGAGGGGGGCAGCGGCGGAGCTCTGGCGATTCAGGTCACCGATATACGGGGTCAGATGGAGGATGCCCTTTATGCTACTGCCCCCCCTGAAAGCATGGCCTCCATTGTGTTTAGAGATCCGGAACGGATTGAAGACGCACTGGCTATTTTGAAACCGGGCGCCAAAGACCTGAAAAGCCTGGATGTTATCGACCGCATCGTGCCCTTCTCCGAGGACGTTACCGATACCACCGCCATGACCCGGAATATCGATCAATTTTTGACCAAGGCCATAAAGGATCTGTCGCGGTCCAAAATTGAAAAGCTCATAAAACGACGGGAAATCAGGGCTAAGAATTATGGTTTGTCAAAGGGAAGCGGAAAGTTTTACGATATAAAACGATATATCGAAACCCCCATCAAGAAAGCTTTTCGAAAACCGCCGCCGAACATCGAGATTGTCAATCATACGAGCCAGATGGAAGTGGGTGATGGGTACGGCAACCTTCAGTATGCACCGACCAACCATGAACTGATCGAATGCGGTGCCGGCAAACAGGGCGATAAACGACGAAAAGGCTGCGGCAAACTGATTCCGCTTCAGGCGTTGCTGGATAACTTCAATGTATGTCCGGAATGCGGTTTTTCATACACCCTGGGCGCCAGCGGCTGGATAGATTGCCTGGCCGATACGGGAAGTTTCCATGAACTCTACCGGAATTTAACTGTTGACCAACTCCTGGAAGAGGCCGCCATCACGGACTATTACAGGGAATTTCTGGCCAAACAGGAAGGACACTCCCACTTCAAGGAATCTCTGGTGGTGGGCAGCGCCCGGGTCAACCAGATGCGCACCGTCATGGCTTTAAGCGCCTTTTACTACTGCGGTGGATCCATGGGGGTGGTATTCGGCGAAAAATTCAGAAGGGGGGTCGATTACGCCATCCAAAAGAATCTGCCGTTTATCAGCCTGTGTTGTTCCGGCGGTGCAAGGCTCTACGAAGGCATATCAGCACTGATGCAAATGGTAAAAACCATTGAATCCATTAATCGCTTAAAGAAAAGCGGACTGCCCTACATATCGATTCTCTCGGACCCGGCCACGGGCGGGGCCATTGCCAGCTATGCGGCCCTGGGGGACATTGTCATCGCCGAACCCGGCGCCCTGGTGATTTTCGCGGGCCCCAGGGTGATGAAATCAAGAGGGTTCAACGTCGATGAAAAACTGGTAAGGTCCCAGTCCCTGCATGCGCTTTCCGGTAAAATCTACAACGACCTTGATTATTACCATGGTATCAGGGGTATTCAGGAAATTTGCGAACGGAAAGACATGAAACTGTGCGTTTCAAAATACCTGGAATATTATTACCGAAGTGAATTCAGGGGAAAAAAGAAAGGGCGCAAGCATTAATTGAACCCTTCCCCCGCAGAGGATCGGGATTGTTTCTGTACCGATTTTTCCAAATGTTCAGGCCTTGATGATGGATTTGCATTTTGAGAGATTATGATTAGTGTTGTTTGATTTGGCATTGATGCTGTTGGGCATCAAAAAACATCTTCTGGGGCTGTTTTCTCGTTAAGGTATAAGGGAACTTCCAAAAAATAATCTACGCATCCTGCTTGCTCTTTTGCCCGTCTTCTACGTTGTGATAACAGGCACATAGCCCAACTA